>NZ_CEVIVC010000039.1:0-1556 GCF_982290645.1 Protofrankia sp. CiP1_Cm_nod4 | reverse complement strand
CCCGCACGCGAGCCGCCCGCGCCGCCGGTGCCCGAGCCGCTCGCAGCGGACCGGCCTGTCGTGTCGCCCCCAGCCGTACCGCCAGGCACGGCGCCCCCGGCTGCCGTGCCGCCAGGCGTGTTCCGATCGCCGCCGGTAGCCGTCCCTGTTCTCCCGTTCGTGGTGCTCCCGTTTGTGCCGCCGGTCTCCGTCCCGGCTCCGGTCGGCCCGGACGACGGTCGGCCCGCGCCCGCATCCGGGTTCGCCCCGGTGCCTGGAACCGCTCCCAAGCCCGGGCTCGCTCCCGTTCCCGGGCTTGGGCCTGCCCCGGTGCCCGAGCCTGCTCCGCTGCCTGGGCTCGCGTCCGGCTGCCGCCCGGAGGACGGCCCAGGATGCTGCTGCCCTCCCGGGACCTGGGCCAGCAGTTGCGTGACCGCGGCGTCGAGGGCCGCTATGTCCGCCGCGACCGCGCGCAGACGCTCGTTGAGCGCCTCCTGCTCGGCGAGGACCTGCTGGAGCAGCGCCGCGCAGTCCGTGCCGTCGAGCGCCGGGCCGCTGGCCGCTGGTGTCGCGGCCGCTGGTGTCGTGGCCGCCGCCGGTGCCGTGGCCGTCGCGGTGGACGAGTGCAGGGATGCGGAGGTCGCGGTGCCCGCGCCCGGGCCCCCGCCGCCGGGCACGGCAGCGGATGCCGACGCCCCCGGAGCACCACCCCCACGCTGGTGATCTCCGCTCTGGTGCAGGCCGTCCAGGAACGACTGGCACACCGACTGTTCGTGGGCGACATCGGCCTTGATCTGGGACAGCATCGTGTCGGCGGCATGCTGGTCGGCCAGCAGCCGCTGCTGATACTGCTTGACGAGATCCTCGGCCGGACCCGCCGCCCCGGTCGCACCCGTGCCGTCGGCGGCCCCGGCCGGTGGTGTGCCGGCCGTGCCCCCGCTCGCCGTTACCCGGCTCGCATCCCGCACCTGGCGCACATCCTGGGCGCCGGCCCGGCGCGAGGTGACGAACAGCGCCGTGCTGACCCCGCCGGCCCCGGCCGATACCGATGCCGGTGCCGCGGCGGATGCCGGTGCCGATGCCGATGCCGCGGCGCCTGCGGTCTGGCTGGCCTGGTCGGCGGCGAGCCTCGCCTGCGCCGAGGCGAGCGCGGACCGGGCGTTGTCGACCGCCGCAGCCAGGGCGGTCGTGTCGAGCTCGGCCAGCACGTCACCCGTCGTAACATGCTGACCCGCCGTCACGGCGACCCTGGTCACCCGTCCGCTGACGGGGAAGCTCACCGCTGCCTGGCTGACGGCCGTCACGGTGCCGGTGGAGTTCAACGTCGCCTCGACGTTGCGGTGGGTGACCGTGGCGGTCCGGTAGGACGGCCCGCCCGAGGCGGCCGTGGCGGCGAGAACCCCGCCGCCGGCCCCGCCTGCGACGACGATGACGGCGACCACCGTTGCCCGGCGGCGCAGCCGCTGCCGCCGGGCGCGTGCGGTCCGGTCAGCCATTGGCGCTCTCTCCGGCGCGGGCGGGCTCCTGGGCGGGGATCGATACCGGCCCTGTCGCTTCGGGCCGGTGCGGGCCGGGTA
>NZ_CEVIVC010000038.1:7390-39437 GCF_982290645.1 Protofrankia sp. CiP1_Cm_nod4 | reverse complement strand
GGCCCGTGATGACCGGGCCGGTGACGCCGCAGCCCGCGGCGGCCCCCGTGCGCCACGGCAGGGCCGCCCGGCTGGATCCGCCCGGCCCGGCCCGGCCCGCGCCGGGGCCGGGGCCGGGGCCCGTGATGACCGGGCCGGTGACGCCGCAGCCCGCGGCGGCCCCCGTGCGCCACGGCAGGGCCGCCCGGCTGGATCCGCCTGGGCCGGCCCGGCCCGCGGCGGGCGCTCCGCCGGCCGCGGGGACCGCGACGAGCCCGAGGAGCTGGTGGTCGGCCGTAACGCGGTGGTCGAGGCGCTGCGGGCGGGCGTCCCCGCGTCCGTCCTCTACGTGGCCGCCGGTACCGAGTACGACGAACGCCTCGACGAGGCCCGCCGGCTGGCCCCACCCGCCGGGGTGGCCGTCGCGGACGTCGCGCGCGGCGAGCTGGACCGGCTGTGCGGTTCCGCGCCGCACCAGGGGCTGGCGCTGTCGGTGCCGCCGTTCCGCTACGCCCATCCCGACGACCTGCTCGCCCGCGCTCAGGAAGCACCGCCCGGGCTGCTGGTGGCTCTGGACGGCGTGACCGACCCGCGTAACCTCGGGGCGGTCGTCCGGTCGGCGGCGGCGTTCGGCGCGCACGGGGTCGTGGTGCCCGAACGGCGGGCGGCCGGCGTCACGGCGGCGGCCTGGAAGACGTCGGCCGGCACCGCGGCCCGGCTGCCGGTGGCGCGGGCGACGAACCTGGTGCGCGCGCTGACCGGCTGGGCGCAGGCCGGCCTGTTCGTGGTGGGGCTCGCCGCGGACGGCGAGGTCAGCCTGGACGACCTGGAGATGGCCTCCGACCCGCTCGTGCTGGTCGTCGGCTCGGAGGGCCGCGGCCTGTCGCGGCTGGTCGGGGAGCACTGCGACCTGACCGTGCGGATCCCGATGGCCGGGGATGTCGAGTCGCTCAACGCCGGGGTCGCCGCGGGCGTGGCGCTGGCCGAGATAGCCCGCCGCCGCCGGCTGGACGCGGCGGCGGCGCACCTTCTCTGAGCCGCCTCCCGCTCTGAGCCGCCTCCCGCGCGTCCCCTGGCCCGAAGCCGGCCGGTGCCGCCGGCCTACCGTGCTACTGGCCGACCACCTGTGACCAGTGCGCTGTCGAGGCGGGTGCGGACGACACGGCAGATGCGGGCAGCCCGGCAGATGCGGGCAACACGGCCGGGGCGGAGCGTCCGGTCTCGTCGTCGAGGATGGCGACGGTCCGTTCGAGCAGGGAGCGGAACTCCTCCGACTCGGCGGGGGTGAAGACCGCGGTGAGGCGCTGTTCGACCGCGAGGGCGACGGCGTCCGCCCGGTCCAGCAGCGTCCGGCCGGCGGGGGTCAGCCGGCACTGGAAGACCTTGGCGTGGACGTCCGACCGCTCACGCACGATCAGCTCCTTCGCCTCGAGCGTGAGCAGCAGGCTCGCCATCGACTGGGGCGTGACCATACATCGGCGGGCGAGCTGGGCGCCGGAAAGCCCCGGCGAGCCGGCAAGGGTGAGCAGTACCGTGTACTGCGGGACGGACAGGCCGACGTCACGCAGCGCCCGGGTCTTCTCCCGGATGAGCGCCTGCTCGGCCCGCTTGATCGAATGCCCGAGGCGGGACGCGGCGACAGCGGGCGACGGTTCGTCCCACTCCATTTCGTGGCCTCTCCTCTCGCATCCTCTCGCACACCGTCGGTACCCCCGGGCGGATACACCGGCCACCACCGGACGGATACACCAGCCCGTGGGCCCGGATATCCCGGGCCGTCACGTCAGCGGCGCGGAAATGGCGGCGTCAGCACTCTAATACTCCCTACCCACCCCCAACCGGCAGTGGTACATAAACCGTCATCCGTGGTGGCAGCGTGGATACGGCGATGTGTCAGCCAGCGGTGACGGCGCGGCGCCCGGTCAGCTCGCCAACCTACCGGAAACCCAAAACAATGGCCAGCGAACACCGGTGTGGGTGGATTCACACGGCGTGGGCGGCCTCACAAGAATCCGGCCGCGCCGGATCATGACACTCTTCCGCGGTTAGCATGGCTTCTCACGCTTCAGCGAGGAGGCGGGCGACAATGGCTGTCAGGACGACGAGAACCGCCAGGACGACAAGGGCTGTCAATATGTTCGGGCCGGAACGCGGGCCGAGGTTCAGCAAGTTCTCCGAGCTGGTCGCCGACGACCTCCGGGGCAGGATGGCACGCGGCGAGGTCAGGCCCGGCGAGCATCTCCCGCCGGAGAGCGAGCTGATGGACGTGTACGGTGTCGCGAGGCCGACAATGCGCGAGGCGCTGCGCATCCTCGAGTCCGAGTCCCTGATCGTCCTTCGGCGCGGCTCCCACCTGGGGCCACTCGTCCAGGAGCCGGACACCCGGGTGCTCGCCCGGCAGGCCGGCCTGCGGCTGCAGATGCAGGGCACCTCCGTCCGGGACCTGCTCGAGGCACGGGCGGTGATGGAACCGGGCGCGGTGGCGCTGGCGGCGGCCCACCGGAGCGGATCGGACCTGCGGGGCATGCGCGACTGCCTGCTGGCCGCCGCCCGCTCACGCAGCATTCTCGATTTCTCCCGGCCGTCCGCCGAATTCCGCATCCTGGTCGTGCGGTCATCCCACAACAGAACTCTGATCCTGATGGCGGAACTCGTCTCGGCCCTTCTCCGAAAGGAGCACGAAGCCGTCCTGCGGAAAATTCCCGAGGCGGCCGGGCAGCAGCTCATCCGGCAGTCGCTCGCCCGCTACGAACGCCTGACCGACCTGATAGAAAACCAGGACGTACGAGGCGCCGTCGCATTCTGGCAGGACAACGGCGCGGCAGACATCGAACTCGGGACGGACAACACCCCGCAACCGGGCCCGATGCTCACGGTCTACTCCTGACCAACCATCCCGGGACGCGCTCCCGACGCAGCAGCCCTCACCCCTCACGACCGGGGACGCGTGGTCACCCACAGGCGGCGCATCCCCGGCCGGCACCTTGTCAGCCCTCGGCAGCCTCAACCCCCGGCAGCGGCGCCGGTACGGTCAACAGCAGGCGGCAGAACGGTGACGCGACCGGCGTCCCAACGATCACTCGGCCCCGAGGCGCGTGATCCTCCCCCGATGCCCTACGCTAGGAAGCGTCCTCGGACCGGCCGGCGTGGCGCAACTGGCAGCGCACTCGACTTGTAATCGAGCGGTTAGGGGTTCGAATCCCCTCGCCGGCTCCCTCCTGACCTGGGCCTTCGTCACTGACCCGACCCCGAAGTGATCGTCATGTACCCAGCGGTGTACCCAGGCCATCTCCACTGTCCGGTTCGTCGGTGGCGTCTGTAACTACGGTCGCACGCCCATAGACGCCGCAAGCCCTGCAAGGCCGACCTTTCGGGCGCGCCGGACGGTCGCCGCGTCAAGAAGATCGCGAACTATCTGGTGTGCAAGCCGCTGGTTACGCAGCCACTCAGGGGCCGTCCCCTGAAGCTGGCCGACAGTTTGGATGGCCGCGTTGTACTCCCGCACCGCTGTCTGCGCTTCGGCCACGGCAAGCAGGTGACGGGACCAAGTCGACTGCGGAATGTGCGTGGTGGGCGGCACATTGCGTGCCAGCGCCAGCGCCAGCGCGCGTGCCGCGTCGCCAATGGTCATCGCCATCTCCACCTCCATCGTGGCTACGGTTGTCGGGCCGAAGGATGCAAAGTACTCGCCGTAGTCGAGCCGGTCCCGTTCCACGCGTACGGCGGCTGACCGGGCCAGGTTCAGTAGATCACGCGCACGCTCCGGCCGGTTGTTGCGCGCCGCGCAAGCCGAAGCTCTGACCAGCAGCCGTCCCCACACCGAGATGTGCGCGGGAGTGCTCCTCGTCAATGAGGGTTCGATCTCCTCTGCCATCTGAACGGCTGTGTTCTCCGCATCCGCGAATCGACCCTGTCGCAGAAAGATCCACGCGAGGTATGAGGCGGTTGATCCCCGGATGACGTCGTCGCCGACCATCTCCGCTGTCTCTCCCGCCTGTCGGAGGGCGCCGTAGGCGAGGTCTTCGTACCGAAGCTGGATCAGCACGGAGCCGGCGATGATGTACGCGGATGCAAGGAGCCGGTTGGCCTCCATGCCGTCGCTCTCGTCGTCCTCCGCCGCGGCCGCACGAGCCGCGGTCAGTACAGCGGGAAGCTCGGTGACGGCCTCGTTCAGCCGCGAGTCGTTATAGAGCCGCGCCGCGTCTTCGACCATCGCGCGCAGCGTCACCGCCGAAACAGGCGCTGCCGGGTCCAGCCGCTCTGCCGGACTCGGCTCCAGAACCCGGCGTAGGGGCAGCAGCGCCGCTCTCCCGTGTTCCTCCGTGTCGTCCATGTAAGCGGCTCCCTCGAACAGCTCAGCCGTCCGGATATCCAGTCCACGCGCGAGTGCGTGCAGAGTCGCGACCCGGACGCTATCCCGTTGTCCCTGTTCCAGTTTATTGATCACAGCGACCGAAACTCCGGACCGTTCCGCCAGTTCCTCCTGGGTCAGTCCCCGCCGTCGGCGCACCTGCGCAAGTCGATCCCCGAGGCCTGTTTCCGTCACCGGTCTGACCACCCCTGCCGCTGGATACTCACCCACAGCGTCCCAGACATGACGCCGCGCGCCAGCAGAATACGCCGCTACGTCCGTTCAGTAAGCAGAGTTGTACTGACAGGCTTCTCTTCGGCGCCCGCCTTCGGCGGCATCCCCGCCGACCAAGTCGCCGGGAGTCTGCGCCTACCACAGCGATAGGTAGAGGAGAGCAGCATGTCCACGCCAACGACGGTCGTCACCCGCAGAGGCCGCGACCTTGTCGCGCCGAAGCTGTTCAACCGGCTGTCCGCCCGGCTCGCGGCCGATCATCTTGTCGACCGCGAGTACGCGGAGCGAGTCATCGACCAGTCTCTCGCCTTCCTCGCCGCGTGCGGCACGGACCTCGAGACGCCGCACAGGCCCAGCCACACCGTGGACATGGGTTGGCACACCTTCCTGTTGCACACCAAGGAGTACTCGCTGTTCTGCCGGCAGATCGCCGGCCACTTCATCCACCACGTGCCGGACGACACGCCGCCCAACCTCACAACCGCTCCAACCAGGCACGCCTCTACGATCACCTTCATCGAGCAAGCTGGATACGTCGTCGACCATGAGCTGTGGTTGACGAGCGCCAGGTGCGACCCTGACGAGTGCTCGGCAAGCGGCAGGGATGGCGACGAGAACAAGGACGGCCGCATCCTCAGGTAGACGGAGCCGATCTTTCCGATGAAATGGAACGACCTGCCCACACAGGTCCGCGACGCGGTCGAGGCGCACACCGGACCCATCATCTCCACCAGCGCGGTAGATGAGGGGGACGGCTGCGACCTCGCCGCCGTCGTCGACACGGACGACGAGCGGCTGTTCGTCAAGGCCGTCCATGGCGAGGGCCGCCGGGCGCGCTGGCTGCGCAACGAACACACCTACGGGCACCTGGCCGCCGGTATCGCGCCCAGTACACGGTTCGCCTGCCAACTCGACGGCTGGCTGCTGGTCGGCTTCGAGCACATCGTCGGCCGGCCGGCGAACCTCGCGCCCGGTTCCCCCGACCTGCCCCGCGTCGGTGCCGTCGTCGACAGCATCGCCCGCCGGCCCGGCGATAATCTACGTCCGCTTTCCGAGCGATGGCGCAACGGGAAGGCGTGGGCGGAACTGAAGGCGCTGCCAGCGGACACGTTCCCCGGCTGGGATATCGCGGCGGCGGCCCGCCACGCGAGCGCCGTCAGCGAAGCTGTCGCGGGGGACAGGCTGATCCACACGGACCTTCACGCCCACCAGTTCATGATCGCGGACGATCGGATCCGGGTGGTCGACTGGGGCTGGCCGGCCCAGGGCGCCGGATGGTGGACGCCGCGTTCCTGATCATCCGCCTCGTCGGCGCCGGGCATTCACCGGAGCGGGCCGAGCGGTGGGCGGCCGGGCTGACCTGCTGGGCCGGCGTATCCGACGATGCCCTGACCGCCTTCGCCTGCCACGTGGCCGGGCTGTGGACCGTCCGCGCCCGGCAGGCAGGCACCCATGCGGCCCACAACCGAGCGGCGACGGCACGCGGCTACGCCACCTGGCGAAACCTCTGACTCATCTCGTGGAAACCGGTTTCCCACCCCCACCGTGCTGAGCGAGTCGCATGTGAAGGGCTCTGACCGTGTCCTGCTCTCTGCCGACGCCGGCACGACGGCGGCATCTACGTCATTTGTCCGTATTCTGCGCGGCCCCGTCACGCTTCGCTCCCCGGCGCCAGGAGCCGCTGTCGCATGAAAGTCACCATGATCCTGTGCGATGCCGCCCAGGTGTCGGAAGGGAAGCTCTACATCCTCGGCGGTGGCTGGAATGTTGCAGGCCCCGGCCCCTTCCCTGCTGCGATCGGCATGCTGATCGAGGTCCCATGGGATCATGGCAACAGGCCGCTTACCCTCCATCTTGAGCTTCACGAGGAGGATGGCTCTCCCGTCGTCCTGCCAGGACCGGTCGGACCGCAGCCGATCAAGGTGGAAGCCCGGGTGGAAGTAGGGAGAACGGCCGGCGCGGCAAAGGGCTCCCCCCTTACGGCACCCCTCGCGATCAATATGACGCCGTTTCCTCTGACTCCCGGTCGCCGTTACACGTGGAAAGCCCGGATCGAGGAGGAGCCCGAGGACGCATGGGAGGTCGGCTTCCAGGTCCGGCCCACCTGATCGCCCCTTCCAGCAATCCAATGCTGGCATTGCATGCATTGCTGGCTGAGTGGCGACGACGCCCACGCCAGACCCGGCTGGCGCCACGGACAAGCCTGAAGGCTGGCGGACGGATCGAACCGCATTACGGGGCAGGAAATCGCACCGCCGCGCCATTCGAGCACCAGCGGCAATGGCCCGCGTCTGGCCCCGCCGGCCGGCCGGGACGGGACCTTCAATGATCATCTCACGTAATCGATCATGCTATCATGAGCGAAGAATCTGATATCAGACCTGCGAGGTGACACTAGTGGCCGACATCCTGGTGCGCGACGTACCCGACACGGTTCTTGCCGAGCTTGATGCCGCCGCCGCCCGGGCCGGCATTTCGCGTGTCGAGTACCTGCGCCGCACGCTTGCCGCCGAAGCCGAGCGGGCATCCCGCGACGCGCGTCCCCCGCTTGCCCGGACGGACTGGGCGCGGCTGGGCGGGCTGATCTCGGACCTCACCGACGAGGACGTGATGCGCGGAGCCTGGTCTTGACAGGTCCGGTCGTGACAGGTCCGGTCGTGACAGGTGGCTGGCTCATCGACAAGTCGGCGATGGTCCGCATACCGACCCATCCCGATGAGCCCGTCTGGTCACAGCGAGTCGATCAAGGTCTGGTGCACGTGTGCGCGGTCACGCTGCTCGAGGTGGGATATTCCGCCCGTAACGGCGCTGAACACGCCCAGCTTCTCGGCACCCTGCCTCTCGCGCGCATGGTCATCCACTGGGACACGCCGGCCACCGTGACCCGGCGCGCCTACGAGGTCCAGGGCCTGCTGGCCACGGCCGGCCGCCACCGGGCCCCAGGCGTTCCCGATCTGCTGATCGCGGCGACGGCGGAAGCCGCCGGGCTTACGGTCCTGCACCGCGACCAGGACTTCGAGCTGATCGCCGACCTGACCGGACAACCGTTGTGCCGGCTGCCCTGATCTTCCACCACCCCCACACACCACGGCACGGCTGACACTCGAAGACCCGCGGCTGGCCGGTGAGCGTCCGCTCGAACATGCCTGCGTTCATGAGATCGAGGGTGAAAGTGGCTGCTACAGCGACCACTTTCACCCTCGATCTCATGGTTCCCGACACTTCGGAGGCGTCAGGGATGGGGGCAGGGGCGGGGGGAACCCCGGGGCTGTATCCGGTGGCCAGCGGGACGGTCGGCGTGTGCGCGGCCGGTCGGGAGGCAGGGGCGCGGGTGGGCGGCGGAGATCGCGGTGGCGCTGGAGGGCTCGGCGGCGATGCCGGCAGCGGCCAGCCTGGTGACCGGTCCGGCCGCTGACGCGGCACTGACCGAAACCTGATCCAGGCCGACTCACCGCCAGGGGTTGACGGCGCCGCATGACACCTGTCAGTATTTTCTGACAGGTGAAAGATGGGCATGACAGGGAGGGGAATCGCTGAACAGCGAGGAGCTTCTCGTCGTGCTCACCGCGCTGGGGCACGCGCAGCGGCTACGCATCCTCGCGGAACTGGCCGCCGGACGAGTACACGTCAGCGAACTGGCCCGCAGGCTGGGCCTGTCCCGCCCATTGCTGTACATGCACCTCGAACGGCTGGAGAAGGCCAAGCTGGTGATCGGGCACCTGGAACTGTCCGAGAACGGCAAGGCGATGAAGCATTTCGAGCTGGTCCCGTTCGAGCTGCGGCTCACCGCCGACACGATCCTCACCGCGCTCCGAGAGGACCAGGAGACCGGCGCCGGAGGAGAAGATGACCTGAAAGGAGTCTGACATGTTCGGGGGCGTGGTCGCGATCGCCATCGTGCTGATTGTCATCGGTGGCATCGCGGCGAGCGTTGTCTCGTACTTCAGCCTGCAGAAACACCGCGCCGACGCGGTGGCCATGGCCGGCTACCGCAAGCTCGCCGAACAGGCGGTAGCCAACCAGGAAACGCTGAGAACCGAACTTGCGGGGCTGACCAGACGACTCACGGCGGTCGAGGAGCTGCTACGGAGCGTCGGATGACCAGTCCACAAAATGATCCGTTGCGCCACGGCCGGCATCCGATCCGTCTCCCGCTCTCCTCGGCGCCGTGGATCGCGGCCGGATATCTCGGTGGATACCTGCTGGTCGGCACCGTGCTGTTCGCGGTCTGCCTCAGTCTTCTCTCGGTCGCCGCGGCTACCGGCATCTTCTGGCTCGGTGTGCCGGTACTGGTCGGTGCGGCCGGCATCATCCGCGGTTGCGCCCAGATCGAGCGGCTGCGCGCCGGGCTGGCCGGATGGCGCATCCCGAACGCCTATCGGCCGGTCCTGAAACCCGGCATCCTGGCTCAGGCCAGGACCCGGTGGACCGATCCGGCCACGATACGCGACTGCGTGTATCTGATTCTGCTTTATCCTCTGTTGTTCGCACTCGACCTGACCGCCCTGCTGCTCTGGATCGCCGGTGTGGCCGGGGCTCTCCTGCCCCTGTGGTACTGGTCTATTCCGGGCGAGCACGGGGTACAGCTCGGCTATTTCCCGGACGACGGGCCCGGCACCGGAATCAAGGTCGACGACCTGTCCACCGCGCTGCTCGCCGCCATCGGATTCGCCGTCCTGTGCGTGCTGCTGGCCTATCTGGTGGTCGCCGCCGCCCGCCTGCACCGCGCCGTCGCCACGATGCTGCTGCGACCGCCGGTCGATCCACTGGCCGACGCCAGACGCATGCTCACCGAACCTGGACCTCTCTCCCTGGCGCCTCTTCACCTGGACAGGTAAGTCCGGACCGGGGCGTCCGCATATGAAAAAGAATTCCTGGGAACCTGAATCCAACCAGGGGAGCAGAACACTGTGGTCGCATCCCGCGGTTCCGCGGCGGACGATGTCGTGCGCCTGGATGCCGTCCGAAAGGTCTATGGCAGCTCCCGGGGCGGCGTCGTCGCGCTGGATTCGGTGTCGATCGTGTTCCGCCGCCACACCTTCACCGCGGTGATGGGCCCGTCGGGCTCCGGTAAAAGCACCTGCCTGCACTGCGCGGCCGGGCTGGACACCCCGACCTCGGGATCGGTGACCCTGGACGGCCGGGAGATCACCAGCCTGGGTGAACGCGAGCTGACCATTCTGCGTCGCGAAAGAATCGGCTTTGTCTTCCAGGCGTTCAATCTGCTGCCCGCGCTCACCGTGGCGGAGAACGTCGCGCTGCCGGTGCGCCTTGCCGGCCGCCGGCCCGGGCGAGGCACGGTGGACGCGGTGCTGGCGCGGGTCGGGCTCGGCGAGCGCGGGAGGCACCGGCCCGGTGAGCTGTCCGGCGGCCAGCAGCAGCGGGTGGCCATCGCCAGAGCGCTGATCACCCAGCCCTCGGTGATCTTCGCTGACGAGCCGACCGGCGCGCTGGATGCCTACACGTCCCTGGAGATCCTCGACCTGTTGCGGCAGGCGGTCCGCACCGGCGGCCAGACCGTTGTGATCGTCACGCACGACCCCGTCGCGGCCGCGCACGCCGACCGGGTGGTGTTCCTGGCCGGCGGCCGGCTCGTCGGCGAGATCCTCCAGCCGACGGCACAGGCACTGGCCGAGCAGATGACCAAGCTCGGTGCGCGGGGCAGGACGCCGGCCGGGCAGGTGTCCTGATGCCGCTCCTGGCCCTGCGGACGCTGAGGTACCGCGCCGGCGGCTTCGCCGCGTCGTTCGCCGCGCTGGCCTTCGGCGCGGTGCTGGTGATGGCCTGTGGCGGCCTCATGGAGACCGGGATCCGTACCGCGGTCCCGCCGCAGCGGCTGGTCGCCGCCGATGTCGTGGTCACCGGCGACCAGTCGCACCCGGAACCGGTCCGGCTGGACGCCGCGCTGGTGGCCAGGATCAGGTCGGTGCCCGGCGTCGCCGATGCCGTGCCGGACCTCTCGTTCCCCGCCGCGCCGCTGCGCGACGGCACACCGGTCACCGACGGCGATCAGCGGATCGGGCACGCCTGGGCGTCGAGCGCGCTCGGCCGATACCGGGTCCGCGACGGCGCCGCGCCGGCCGAACACGAGGTCGCGGTGGACGCGGCCACCGCGGCACGGGCCGGCGTCCATGTCGGCGACCAGGTCGACGTCGTGGTACGCGGCGTCCCCGCACGGTTCCGGGTCAGCGGTGTGGTGTCCACGGAGCGGCCGGCCGCGGGCGCGTTGTTCTTCGCCGAGCCCGACGTCGCCCGGATCGTGCCCGCGGCCGACCGGGTGGACGCGATCGGCGTGCTGGCCGCGCCGGGCGTCCGGGGCGGGCAGCTGCGCGACGCGCTGGCAACAGCGTTGAAGGACACGCCCGCGATACTGCTGACCGGGAACGAGCGCGGCCTGGCCGAGTTCGCCGACGCCGCGGACGGCGGCGAGACGATGATCGTACTGGCCGGCGTGTTCGGTGGGCTCGCGGTGCTGGTGGCCGTCTTCGTGGTGGCCGGCATCCTGGGCCTCTCCGTGCAGCAACGGCAGCGGGAGATGGCGCTGCTGCGGGCGATCGGCTGCACCCCTGGCCAGCTGCGCCGGCTGGTGCTCGGCGAGACCGCGGTCCTCGGCCTGCTGGCCACCCTGGCCGCCTACCCGTTCGGTGAGCCGGTCGGGCGGTTCCTGTTCGGCCAGCTGACCGACGGCGGTGTCGCCACCCCGGCGATCGTGTTCCACCAGGGCTTCGTGCCCACGCTGGCCGGCTCGGCGGTGAGCGTGCTGACCGCGCTGCTCGCCGCCTGGGCGGCCGGCTGGGCCGCGGCCCGCACCCGGCCGACCGAGGCGCTGGTCGAGGCCGGCCTGCGGCGGCGCTGGGTGAGCTGGCCGCGCATCCTGTTCGCGGTGTTGTTCCTGGCCGGCGGGATGGCCCTGACCCTGGTGACCGCGCTGGTGATGAAGGGCCCGGTCGCGGCGAGCACCGCCGGCCCGACCGCCATGTTGTGGGCCACCGGTTTCGCGCTGCTCGGCCCCGGCCTGACCAGAGTGATCGTAGCGGTGCTGTACGTACCGCTTCGTGTGATGTGCGGGCTCGCCGGCCATCTCGCCCTGCTCAACGCGCGAACACGGCGGGTCAGGACAGCCGGCATGATCATACCGGTCATGCTTGCCACCGGCCTGGCCACCTCGTTGCTGTACCTCCAGACGTCCCAGTCCGCGGCCGCCGACCGGGCCTACACCGAGAACCTGCGCGCCGACGCCGCGCTCACCGCCACCGCGGGCGGCTTCCCGGTCGACCTGGTGCGCTCGGTGCGCACGCTGCCCGGTGTCGGCCAGGCCAGCGCGGTGGTGAACAGCGAGGGCTACCTGGAGAGCGAGGAGGTCGCGGAGACCGGCTACCGGGAGACCGTGCCGCTGCGGGGCATCACCGCCGACGGCGCGGACCGCACCGCACCGGTCGCGCTGACCGCCGGCACCCTGGCCGACATGCGTGGCGACACGGTGGCGCTGGCCACGACGAGCGCGCGGCACTTCGGCTACAGGCTCGGTGACACCGTGCCCCTGTGGCTGGGCGACAACACCAGGGTCGCGGCGAAGGTGGTCGCGCTGTTCACCGCGCGCCACGGGTTCGAGACCATGCTGGCGCCCGCCGAACTCGTCGCCCCGCACACCAGGACCGGCCTGGCGCAGGAGATCCTGGTACGCGCCGCCCCCGACGTTGAACCGGGCACGCTCCTCGCGGCCCTCACCCGCTTCGCCGCCGGCCATCCCGGCCTGCGTGCGGCCGGCCAGGACGCCCTGCGCTCGGCGCACGCGCAGCAGGAGCGGACCGGCATGTGGATCAACTACCTGCTGGCCTTCATGATTATCTGCTACACGGTGCTCTCGCTGGTCAACACCCTGATCGTGGCCACCGCCGAACGTCGTGGGGAGTTCGCCGTACAACGCCTGACCGGCGCCACCCACGGCCAGGTGCTGCGCATGATGAGCGCCGAGGCGGTGCTGGTGGTCGCCGGCGGCATCATGCTCGGCACGCTGGTGTCGATCACCACGCTGGTGCCGTTCAGCCTCGCGGTCAGCGGTTCGCCGCTGCCGCACGGCCCGCTGTGGATCTACCTGGCGGTGACCGGATCAGCCGCCGCGCTCACCCTGTCCGCCACCCTGCTCCCCACCCTCCACGCCCTGCGCACCCCGCCCGTCGCCGCGTCGGTCACCCTGTGACCTCGTCCGTCCACTACACGTTCTTTTCTCGGCTTTTCCCGGTTTTTCCCGGCGGCGACGGCCGTCTCGCGAGCCGGCCGCGTCAGCGCAGGATGCCGGTGTGGCCGAGGGAGTAGCGGCCGGGCTGGGGCCAGACGCAGGCGCCGTGCGGGCCGGGGCCGACCTTGATGCGGGCCAGCAGGCCGCCGTCCCTGGTGGAGATCGCGTAGACCTCGCTGTTGTAGCGGCCGGTCAGCCACAGCACCGAACCGTCGGCGGACACCCCGCCCATGTCCGGGCTGCCGCCGCCGGGGAGCTGCCATTTCTGCCGGACCTGGCGGGTCGCGAAATCGATGACGGAGATGGAGCCCTCGCCGCGGTTCGACGCGTACATCACGGTCGCGTCCCGGCTCGGGTAAAGGCCGTGCACGCCCTTGCCCGTCGCCAGGAAACCAATCTTCTGGAACCGCACCGGATCGATGATATGCAGGCCGTCCGCCATCATGTCGGCCACGTAGAGCAGTTCGCCCCGCGGATCGAGTTTGATGTCCTGCGGCATGCCACCGACCACCAGGTAGCCGACGACCGACAGCGTCCGCAGGTCGACCTTGACCAGCTTGCCGGAGAACTCGCAGGTGGCCACGAAGAAGGAGTCGTCGGCGGCGAAGTCGACATGGTCGACGCCGGGGCAGTCGACCTTCACCTGGGTGCGCAGCTCCCAGGTGTTCGGGTCGTAGAAGTCCAGCCGCTGCAGCGCCTCGGCGACAACGACCGCGTATTTCCCGTCCGGCGTGAAATACATGTTGTACGGGTCGGCGACGGGGATGTTCGGCCCTTTTATCTTCCCGGTGGCCGGGTCGAGCGGGGTGAGGCTGTTACCCGTGTTGTTGGTCACGTACAACGTCGACAGATCCCACGACGGGACGACGTGCTGCGGAGTGCCACCGGTCACGAAATGGTCGACCACCTGGAAGGTCGCCGGGTCGATCACGTCCACGGTGTCGCTGTCGCTGTTCGGGACATAGACGAGCTGCCTGGCCCCGCGGACGGCGGGGCTGAGCTGGTTCGCCCCGGCGGCGGCGTACACGTTCACCGGCTGTGCCCCGCCGCCCCCGCCGACGGCGGTCGACGACGGCGGGGGCGACCGCGGGGACGGCGGGCTCGCCGCCGCTCCCGAAGCCCGCGCCGGGGGCGGGGCGGGCTCGGACGGCCCGGCTTCCTCGCCGCAGGCCGCGACCACGCCGAGCCACAACGCGGCGATGACCACCAGGCGCAACGCCCGTGACGATCGGGCGTCGTGGTATGTCCACACAGGGCATGCTCCGATTCCGGCGGGTTCGGGAACGACAAGCGTAGAGGCGTCCACCTTGGTGGCACCCGGCCGCATAGGAGGCTATCCAGCCAGGAAGGCGCGTATGGACAGCACCCCATCACGGAAAGTCGTCAAATCCGCCGATCCTGGCGTGGATTCGTACATTCCAGCGCCACACCCGAAGCCGCGCCAGGGGCTATTTTTATTACTGACGGTAATTTCGCTTGGCGGGGCGGCGGGGGCGTGTGCCCGCTACGCGGCATCGCTGCTCTGGCCGGCCCCGGCCGGCGCCTTCCCGTGGACGACGGTGCTGGTGAACACCACGGGGTGCGCCGCCATCGGCCTGCTGATGGCGGCGATCACCGAGCTGCCCGCGGCGCATCCGCTGCTACGCCCCTTCCTCGGCACCGGTGTCCTCGGCGGGTACACGACTTTCTCCACCTACGCGGTCGACGCCGAGCGGCTCGTCGACGCCGGCCGGGCCGGGACGGCACTGGCCTACCTGACGTCGACCGCGGCGCTGGCGCTGGGCGCCGTGTGGCTGGCGTCCACGGCGGGACGATCACTGACAGTGCGCTGGAACGGCCGCTGACGACCGCCGACGACCACTCTGGACCATCACGGATAGTGAGGTGGAAGCGATGAGGCTGACCGGGCGGGCACTGCGGCTGACGGTGTTCGTGGGCGAGGGCGACATGTGGCATCACCGTCCGCTGGCAACCGAGATCGTGCATCGCGCCCATGCCGCCGGGCTGGCCGGCGCGAGCGTGTTCCGCGGCCTGGAGGGATTCGGCGCCTCCTCCGTCGTGCATACCACCCGGCTGCTGTCGATGAGCCAGGACCTGCCGACGGCGGTGGTCATCGTCGACGACGAGCCACGGGTCCGCGCGTTCCTGCCCCAGTTGGACGAGCTCGTCACCGAAGGCCTGGTGATCATCGACGAGGTCGAGGTCATCCGCTACACCGGCCGGGCGGCGGACCGGTGAGCTGGTTACTGGTGATCGCGGGGGCGATGGTCGGCGCCCCGGCGCGCTACCTGACCGACCGGGCGGTGCAGGCCCGCCACGACACGCTCTTCCCCTGGGGCACGTTCACCGTGAACGTGGTCGCCAGCGGCGTCCTCGGCCTGGTCGGCGGGGCGGTGCTGGCCGGCGCCGCCCCCGCCCGGGTGGGCCTGCTGGTCGGCACCGGGCTGTGCGGGGCGTTGAGCACCTATTCGACGTTCTCCTACGAGACGCTGCGGCTGGCGCAGGACGGCGCCCGGCTGCTGGCCGCCGCGAACGTTGCCGGCAGCGTCCTCGCCGCCTTCGGCGCCGCCGTCCTCGGGACGGCCGTCGCCCGGGCGCTGTGGGGATGAGAGCCACGGAGCTGAGGACCGTGATGACGAGCTGCGCGGACGAAATACGAGGACGAGATGCAAGGACGAGAACCGTCACGATGACGAGACCGGCTGTTCGGGCAGGGTGGGCTCGTTGGCCTGCTGGGCCGGGATGCCCGCGGTTTTCCGTCCGCTCCGGGGAGCGCGCAGCACGGTGACGGCGAGCAGGAGGCCGAACGCCACGCATCCCGCGCCGGTGAGCACCCCGAGACGGCAGCCGCCGGTGAACGCGGCGAGCTGGCTGTGGCCGTCGGCCAGCAGGCTGGCCGTCCGGTTGCTGGACAGCGTCCCCAGCGCGGCCAGGCCGACCGCGGCGGAGATCTGCATGGAGACGTTGACGATCCCCGAGGCCAGGCCGGCGTCGGCGGGCGCGACCTGGGCCACGGCCATGGTCAGCAGGGGCATGAAAACCGCGCCGGTCCCCAGCCCGACCAGGATGAAGGCGAAGAAGAGCCCCGGGAAGTAGTCGACGCGCTCACCCCCGAGCGACCAGGCGAGCAGCAGCAGTCCAGCGATCATGGAAATCAGCCCGGAGATGAGGACCCGCTCGGGTCCGAAGGCGGACACGAGCCGGGCGGTGATCCCGACGGAGAGCACGGCCACCATGACGGTCTGCGGCAGAAACGCCAGCCCGGTGTGGACGGCGTCGTACCCGAGGGCCTGTTCCAGGTACAGCGCCCCGAAGAAGAACACCCCATACATGCCGGCGGCCACGACCGCGCGTACGGCGCTGGAACCGATGAGGCTGCGCAGCCGCAGGATCCGTACCGGAACGAGCGGGTTCGACGTGCGCGACTCACGGACGGCGAATGCGCCGAGCAGCGCGACCGCGACCGCGCCGAGGCCAAGGGTGTACCCCGAGAGCCAGCCGTACTCGGCCGCCTGCACGATGGCGTCGATGCCGATCAGCGTCGCCGCGGTGACCAGGACGGCACCTGGCAGGTCGGCCCCCTGCCGCAGGCCGCTGCCGGGGCGTTCGGAGATGAACACGGCCGCGGCCGGCAACGCGAGCAGGCCGATCGGGATGTTGATGACGAAGATCCAGTGCCAGCCCAGGGCCTGCGTGAGGAGACCGCCGAGCAGCAGGCCGAGCGAACCGCCGCTGACGGTGACAAGCAGGTAGACGCTCATCGCCCGGGCCCGCTCATGTGGCTGCGGGAAGTCGGTGACGATGAACGCGAGGATGGTCGCCGATGCCAGCGCTCCGCCCAGGCCCTGCGCGAAACGGGCGGCGATCAGGAACTCCTGCCCGTCGCTGAGCCCGCAGGCGGCCGAGGCGGCGGTGAACAGCGCCATGCCGGCGAGGAAGACCTTCTTCCGGCCGACAAGGTCGCCAAGCCGGCCGGCGACCAGCAGGAAGCTGCCATAGCTGATCATGTAGGCGTTGACGACCCAGGTGAGGTCGGCCTGGCTGAAGCGCAGGTCGTTCTGAATGACGGGCAGCGCGACGTTCACCACGCTGGAGTCAAGAATGATCATTAGTTGCGCCGTGAGGGCAACGAGCAGGGCGAGCCATCGCCGCCGCGAGCGGGAGCGTGTGACCGGAGCCGGAACGATGATGTCGCTCATGGAATAGTCACTATACCGTTGACTATCAACGAATCAATATTGACACCACGATGATAAGATCGTTGGAATCATGAGCGTCGCCGCAACCACCTCAGGGTTGATCGTCCTGTTGACACGCCTCGCCCGGCGCGTGTACCGGGAGGCCACCGACGACGTGCTCGGCATGACGCTCAAGCAGTTCGTGATCCTCAACCATCTCAGCGAGGACACCGGTGTCCCCCAGCGACATCTCGGCGATGTGCTGTGCCTGGACGCGAACAACCTCGTGCTGCTCCTCAACGAGGTCGAGCGCGCGGGCTGGGTGGAACGCCGGCGCGATCCCACCGACCGCCGGCGCCACCTCGTCTATCGCACGCGCGCCGGCAGCAGCGCCCTCACGGCCGCCGAACGCGGGATGGACGCCGTCGAGGACAGGATCCTCGACACGCTGAACCCCCAGGAACGCACGGCCCTGCGCCTCCTGCTCGCCGCCGCGCTGGCGGAGGGTACGCCGTCCCACGACTGACGGCGACCATACATGATCGATCGTAATCGGTCAGGGCCGGTCAGCAACCAGTACACCAGCCACGACGCCGGATGAGGCGTGAAGCGGCCACGCGTGGCGCCTGCGGCGAGCTGCGGCAGTCTCGGCCGCCAGCGGCTGGGCCGACTTCGGGCCGCCGGGTGACCGGACGATTAAGCGGAATCAAACTCCACTTAACTGTTACGATCCGGAGGGCAATTCCGCTTGTCCGGGACGGAGGCCCATGTCCACAGAACGCAGCGACCAGCAGGTCGCCATCACTTTTGCCGCGCTTACGCTCGGTACTGCCGGTTACACACTGTTGCAGTCGATGGTGCTGCCGGCCCTGCCGGTCGTCCAGCGGGATCTGCACACCTCCCAGACGACGGTGACCTGGGTGCTCACCGCCTACCTGCTGTCCGCCTCGGTCGCGACACCCATCCTGGGCCGCCTCGGCGACATGTTCGGCAAGAAGAAGATGCTCGTCGTCGTCTATGCCTCGCTGACCGCCGGATCGCTGCTGGCCGCGCTGACGAGCTCGGTCGGCGTGCTCATCGTCGCCCGGGTGGTCCAGGGGATCGGCGGCGGGCTGTTCCCACTGTCCTTCGGCATCATCCGCGACGAGTTCCCGGCCCGCCGGGTGCCCGGCGCCATCGGGCTGATGTCGGGGATGCTCGGTATCGGCAGCGCGCTCGGCATAGTGATCGCCGGGCCGGTGGTCGACCACCTGTCGTGGCACTGGCTGTTCTGGATCCCGCTCATCATGTCGGCGCTCGCCACCCTGGTAACGGCGCTGTTCATCCCGGAGTCCCCGGTGCGCAGCCCGGGACGGGTCAACCTCCCGGCCGCGGCACTGCTGTCCGGCTGGCTGGTCGCGTTGCTGCTCGGGCTTAACCGGGGCAGCGCCTGGGGCTGGACGTCCGGCGGCACACTGGGCCTGTTCGGCGCGGCCGTGGTGCTGATCGTGCTGTGGATCCAGGTGGAGGAACGCTCCGCCGTACCGCTGATCGACATGACGATGATGCGCGTCCCGGCCGTGTGGTGGACCAACGTGGCGGCGTTGCTGCTCGGCGTCGGAATGTACTCGACCTTCATCGTCATCCCGCCGTTCCTGCAGGCGCCCCCGGAGGCCGGTTACGGCTTCGACGCCTCGGTCACCGTCTCCGGGCTGTATCTGCTGCCCAGCAGCATAGCTATGATCATTATGAGCTCCCTGATCGGCCGGATCACCGCCCGGCGCGGGGCCAAGCAGCCGCTGGTGGTGGGTTCCCTGCTGGCCTCGGTCCCGTTCCTGATGCTCTCGGTGGCGCACCACGAGCCCTGGGAGTTCTTCGTCGCCACGACCATCCAGGGCCTCGGTATCGGGCTTGCGTTCTCGTCCATGTCCAACCTGATCATCGAGGCCGTCCCGGCCGGCCAGACCGGGGCCGCGACCGGGATGAACGCGAACATCCGCACCATCGGCGGGTCGATCGGAAGCCAGGTCGTCACCAGCATCCTGGCCTCCGGCGCCCTGGCGAGCGGGCTGCCGAGCGAGCACGGCTACAGCGTGAGCTTCGCGGTACTGGCCGTGTCGATGGTTGCCGCCGCGGTGGCGGCCGCCATCGTGCCGCTACGCCGGCAGCCCACCGGCACCCCGGCCAGCGAGGCTCCGGCCGCCAGGAACATGACGCTGCCCGAGCCGCGCGGCGGTGCTCCGGCGACCACACAGTCCTGCTAGCGGCTGTGTTCGCCGCGTGACACTACTACCGTGTCGTCATGAGCAGGACCGCGGAAACCTCGTCCGTGCCCGCGCTGTCAGAGACGACAGCGCCGGAACGGCTACGCTGCGACGCGGCGCGGAACCGGGAACGGGTGCTCTCCGCGGCGTCCGAGGTGTACGGCGAGCGCGGTCCCGCCTTCACCATGGAGGAGGTCGCCAGCCGCGCCGGAGTCGGCATCGGCACCGTCTACCGCCGTTTCCCGACCAAGGGCGCGTTGCTGGACGCGGTCGCCCTGCCCTACCTCGAGCGCATGCTGGGCCTAGCCAGGGCCGCCGGCGAGCACCGCGAGCCCGGCGAGCGCCTGGAGACGTTCGTGCGGACCCTGGTGGAACGGCACGCCAGCGAGGGCAGGGGCAACAGCCGGCTGTGGGACTCGGCCCTCGGCCGGCCGCTGCGGGAGGAGATCCACCGGGTGGTGGACGGCCTGCTCGAGGCCGCCCGCAAGGCCGGCCGGCTACGCCCGGACGTCACCTACCGTGATATTTCCGTCCTGTTGTGGACGGTGACCAGCCTGGTCGACGCGACCGACCGGGTCGCGCCGATGGTGTGGCGCCGCCATCTGGACCTGCTCCTCGACGGGCTGCGCCCGGACGGCCCACGGCCGCTGGCCACCCCGCCGGTCGACGCGCAGGAGTGGGAGCGGGTGGTCACGAGCTCCGCCGCGCTGCGTCTGCACTGACCGGATCGCTCCCCTGGACGGGGACGGCCGGTTGCGGGGGGACGGCCGGCCGCGAGGGGACGGCCGTCCTCCGGCCGGGTAGCAGGAAGGCGCACGGTACCGCGGCGGCGGTGAGCGCCAGCGTCCACCAGAAGGTGTTCCCGAAGGCGTCCGCCAGCCCGGCCGCGTCCACCCGGGCGGATCCGCCCCGGTCAGCGATCCCGTGGGCGAGGACCACCGCGAGCACGGCGGTGCCGAGGGAGCCGCCGACCTGCTGGAAGATCCGCACCGCCGAGGTGGCGCGGGGGATCTCGTCCTGGTGCAGGCCGTGGTAGACCGCTGACATGACAGGGATCATCACCGCCGCCAGCCCGACACCGCGCAGGGCCAGGGACGCGCCGAGCAGCCACTCGCTGGTGCCGGTGCCGACCTGGGTGTAGGCGGCGGTACCCAGCACGCTGAGCACCAGGCCGGTGATGGCGAGCGGCCGGACGGCCCCCCGGTCGGCGAGCCGGCCGGCCACAACCATGGCGATCATCATGCCGATTCCCTGCGGGGCCATCAGCAGCCCGGCCTCGGCCGCACTGCGCCCACGGACCTGCTGCTCGTACAGCGGGAGCAGGAACATCGCGCCGAACAGCGCGATCCCGGAGAGGAACATGATCCCGGATGAGCCGGTGAAGGACCGGCTGCGGAACATCCGCAGGTCGATGATCGGCTCCGCCTCGCTCGTCAGGGCATGCGCGACGAACAGGACCAGCAGGGCCGCTCCGGCGACCAGCGGGACGACCGCCTCGAGGTCGGTGAAGCTGCCCCGGCTGCCCGCCGCCGAGAAACCGTAGACGACCGCCGCCAGCGCCGGGGAGAGCAGCACGAGCCCACGGACGTCCAGCGGATGCCGGCCCGGGATCCGCATGTCGGGCAGCCCCCGCCAGGCCAGCAGCAGGGCGGCCAGGCAGACCGGCACGTTGATGAGGAAGATCCAGCGCCAGCTCAGGGTGTCGATGATCACACCGCCTATGACCGGGCCCAGGACGGGCGTCACCAGGGCGGGCACGGCGACCGTGGCCATCAGCCGGCCCATCCGCCGCGGGCCGGCGGCCTGGGCGAGGATGGTCTGCATCAGCGGCAGGAGCATGCCACCGCCGATGCCCTGCAGCACCCGGAAGGCGATCAGGCTGCCGGCTGACCAGGCCATCCCGCACAGCACCGACCCGACGAGGAACAACGCCAGCGACAGCATCCACATCCGCTTGCCGCCGAAGCGCTCCACCGACCAGCCGGTCAGTGGGATCACCATCGCCAGCGCGAGCATGTAGCCGGTGCTGACCCACTGGATCGTCGAGATCCCGACTCCGAACGAACGCCCCAGGGTGTCGATGGCGACTGCGATGATCGTGAGGTCCAGTTGCACGACCATCGTGCCGACCAGGATGATCCCGGCGAGACGGAGCAGCGACGGGTCGAGCCGGTCGCTCTCCGCCCGCTTCGCCTTCGCCGGCTCCGGCCCGCCCGGCTCGTCCGGCTCGTCCGGCCGCTCGGATGCGGTGGACGCCTGGGTCTGTGCCATCACGAGCCTCCGGGAACGGTTCGGGGACGGTCGATGCCTGGAACGCCCTGGCGCGACGTAGCCGGACGGATACGCGACCACGGCCGACGCTACACTGTATCGACAACCCGTACAGCGTCTTCCAGGCGATACGGCGTATCGATTCACCGTACGAAGTATCGCTGGATCGGATCCGGCGATACCCTCGTCCCGTGCCCGGTGACCGCCATGCCGCGATCCAGACGCCGGACGCCTCCCCGCGGGCCGACCGGCCGCCGGCAGGCCTGCTGTGGGCCCGCCTGGCCAAGGAGAGGAAACCGGGGCTCACCCGGCAGGCGATCGTCGACACGGCGATCGCGCTGGCCGACGCCGAAGGGCTGGAGGCGGTCTCCATCCGGCGGGTCGCGGCGGCGCTGGGCGCCCGTCCGATGAGCCTCTACTCGCACATCCAGCGCAAGGACGACCTCTTCGAGCTGATGACCGACGAGGCAATGGCCGACATCATCGTTCCCGAACCGCTGCCCGCCGACTGGCGGGACGCGCTGTGGACGATCGCCCAGCGAACGCGCGCTGTTGCCCTGCGACATCCGTGGATCGTGAAGGCCAGAGGCCACTGGCCGCGCCTGGGGCCCAACGCCATGCGCCATCTGGAGCAGTCCCTGGCCGCCGTCGCCGGCCTCGACATCGACCAGCGGCATCGGATCCGCATTCTGCGGGCCGTCGACACCTACACGGTCGGGCACCTCGTCACCGAACGGCTCGACCAGGTCAGGCCGCCCCGGGGAGACGTGGACGCCACCGAGCAGCGGCAGCTGGTCCAGAGCTACCTGCGGACTCTCGTCGACACCGGCGACTTTCCCCGGATCGCCGAGCTGGATCCGGACCTGTCCGCGCTGACCGACCACGGCGATGCGCAGCAGAGGTTCGACGAGGGCCTGGCGTGGGTGCTGGCCGGCATCGCCGCCTCCCTGCCGGAGCTCCCCCGCGGCCCTCGCCGCCGCCCGGACGCCGTCCGGGGAGCGGGCCGGCGGTAACCGCGCCGCGACAGGGCCAGTCGCGACAGGGCCGGACAATCAGCGCGGCCGGGTACGGACGAGCGAATCGACGCCTCTCCGCGCAGTACGGCCCAGACCGTACATAAACACCCAATTGGTATAACTCGAACACCCAGAGTGAGCAATACCACAATCCTCAATGCAGTGGTTGACATGTCTTACGCATTGCGTAAATCTACGCAATGCGTAAGACATACGGGGCGTCGGGACCGCACCACCAGCCCGGACAGCGTCAACCATGAAGGAGGGGCAGCATGGCCACTACCACCCGTCGGCGGAAGAACACGCTGACGAAGTTCATCGAGGACATCGTCGACAACACCAAGGACCTCGTCGACGACCTCATCGACCGCAGCCGCGACCTTGAGGACGACCTGCGCAGGACCGCGCGGAACGTCGTCGACGACGACAGCCCCAGCAGCGATGAGCTGCAGGACCTCAAGAAGGCCCTCGCGGAGCTGACCTCCAAGGTGAACCAGCTCGCCGAGACCAAGGCTGGCAGCAAGTAGTTGTCGCATGGCAATCAGGCCGGCGCTCTGGACGGATCCAGGGCGCCGGCCTGATCTTATGTTTACAATCAAGCATGAGGCAAAGGATGGACCATCGATGAACGCGGCTGCCATGCCGGTCTCGGATGATGGTGCGACCGAGCGGCTGATCAGGCGTTACGCGAACCGCAAGCTCTACGACACGGTGGAGCGGCGCTTCACCTCGCTCCGCCAGATCGAGCGGCTCATTCGCGACGGCGAGAACATCCGGGTCGAGGACCACGAGACCGGCGCCGACATGACAGCCCACTTTCTCGGCCGGGTGCTGAGCAACCGGGACTCGACGGACCTGCCCCTGGCCGAGCTGATCCGCATGCCGAACCGCATCGCCCGGATCGTCGTCGAAGACCGCCATGAGCAGCAGGACGAGTTGCGCGATCTACGAGCACAGATCGACGAACTCACCCGTGTGGTGTCCGCGCTCATCAGCGACGCTGACACCACGCGACCCGCGAAACCGGCAGCAGACCGCGACCAGAAAGATCATGTCTCCCCCAAGCCACCCCCTGATGCTCGCAAAGGCTCGGACGCGCAGAATGTGGACCAATGAGCCTGAATCAGCGCCGTACTCCACGCCCGCCCCGGGGGCACTACCGCCGCCTGCGACGTGACAGCGACGGCAGCCTCTACGACATCAACGAACATCGGCGGATTCCGCTCAGCGAGATCCGCGAGGACATCCAGGCCGGTCGCCGGTTCCGAGCTGTCCGTGACGGCTCGGGCGAGGACTGTACCAACCAGGTCCTGGCCGACGCGCTCAAGGGCGCGCTGGTGGACAAGGTTGGTCTGCAGACCGGCATACCCGCGAGCCTCTCCGCTATTGCCGGTTCGCTACTGTCCGCTCTCGACAAGCGAGACAATGGCGGCGGCATGACATCCCATAATGGCTTGACGTCTCATCGTAGCCTACGGGGGCAGCGCGGCAACAGCTTTCCCGGTACCGGCGATGAAAACCGTACGATCCCAGGCCGCGACTGAGAAGGGGAGACGGTCAGGTGCATCATGAGACCACGGTGCGGGTACACGCGCCGATCGGGGAGGTCTGGACCGAACTGGAACGCCTGGACGACATCCTCAGGCGTTCACCGGAGATCTCCGGCCCGATCCAGGTCGACGAGGACGGCGCCCACCGCATCAAGGTGCGGCTGTCGTGGGGACCGCTGAGCCGTCTCGTCGACGCGACCGCCCACATCGACTCCGCGATCCCGCCGCACCAGCTCACCTGGTCCATCCGCGTGCCCTCCCTGGACGTGCTCTCGACCCAGGTCTTCGACCTGACCTCGGTCGCCGAGGACGAGACCAGCCTGCGTTATGTCGCGGAAGTCGACTGCGGACACCGGTATCCCTCTAAGCTGCGACGCGTGCTACCCGACCACGTCGAAGAACATGTCGAGTCGATGGCGTCCCGGATAGGGACCCTGGCGGCCCAGCACTGGCAGAGCAAGCAACGGCTGCTCTTCCGCTCCGGCCCGGCCGCCTGATGGGTGACGAGGGCACTCTCCTCGGTAAAGTAGCCTTCGTGGCGGACGGCACGCGTAACCTTGGCGCCAGTCTGACCGACGCACTGCTCGCCCGTGGGGCGCGCGTGGCCGTCGGCTACAGTCGGAGGCGCCCCGAAGTCGACGAGTTCCTGGAACAGCGCAGCGGCAAACCGTTGTCGGCGCATCAGGGAAACGTGGCATCCTGGCAGGACTGCTCCCGGGCGTTGGCCGAGGCCGCCGCCCATCACGGTGGGCTCGACATCCTGGTCACGACGATCGGCAATCAGCAGGCGACAGGCATCGTGAACGCGGTGCCTCTGACATCCCTGTCTCCGCAGGAATGGCAGCGCCTCCTGCTGGGCAGTCTGTCCGGTGTGTTCAATCTCACCTCAGCGGCTGCGCCGCATCTCTCAGGGCGAGCGACGGCCCGCATCGTGACCGTGCTCAACGCCCTGCCCGGCGGCAAGAGCTCCACCAACCCGCACACCTGGTTACGTGACGCCTTGTTCACCATCAGCCGACAGTTCGCGCGGGAGCTCGCGCCAGCCGGCATCACCGTCAACACCATCGAGTCGGGCCTGTTACACGACGAGTCGTTCGATGTCTTCCCTGGTCTGCAGGAGGAGGCCGAGTCCCTGGTACCGGCCGGCCGCCTCGGCGAACACGAGGAGGTGGCCCGGGTACTGCTGTTCCTGCTCGACCCGGCGTCATCCTACGTGACCGGCCAGGTTCTCGGCGTCGACGGCGGCATCAGGACATGAGCGACAGCCGTGCCCGGGTGGTCGCGGGAGTTCTCTCCCAACTTCTTCTACAGGAGATCAGCGGAGCGGTGGGGCTGCGTCGCAAGCGTGGCGACGACTCCGCCGACAGCGAGGAACGCGAAAAAACCCGGGCCAGGGGGATCCGGCACGCGCTCGAGTCACTCGGCCCGTTCTATGTGAAGATCGGCCAGATGCTGTCGACCCGCCCCGACATAATGCCGCAATACATGATCGACGAGTTTCAGAACCTCCACGAAAAGGTCTCCGTCGCGCCGTTCGAGACCTTCGAGCCCATTCTGGAGGAGGAGCTCGGGCGCGACTGGCGCAGCGCCTTCCTGGACATCAAGGTCGACAAACCGCTCGGCGCGGCCTCGCTCGCGCAGGTCTACGCCGTCACGCTACGCACCGGCGAACGGGCGGTCGTCAAGATCCAACGGCCGGGTATCGCCCCGGTGATGCTCGACGACATGGCCATGTTGAAGCGGCTGGGGAAGTTCTTCGCCAAACGGGTGCCCGACCTCGACGACGTCTTCGACCTCACCGCCATGATGGAGATCATGTTCGACGCCATGAAGGCCGAACTGGACTTCCGCGTCGAGGCACGCAACATGGACGCCGCGCGGGAGGCGATGGAGGGGTTCGACAACCTCGCCGTGCCCGAGGTCATCTTCGTCACCAAGAAGGTGCTGGTGCAGCAGCTCGCACCCGGCACGTCCATCCGTGACGCCAACCGCGACAAGTTCACCAACGCCGAGCGCGAGGCGATCGGCCGCGACCTGCTCAGCTTCATGTACCGCGGCTTCTTCGTCGACCGGATGTTCCACGCCGACCCCCATCCCGGCAACGTCTTCGTCGAACCCGGCGGCAAGGCGTACCTCATCGACTGGGGAATGGTCGGGAGAATGGACCGGCGCCAGTCGCTGACGTTCGCGAGCATTCTGGTCGCCCTCTCGCAGAACGACGGTCATGGGCTGGCAAAAGCATGGATCGAGCTGGGCCGGGCCAGCTCCTGGGCCAACATTCCGGCATTCGTCAGCGACTGCTGCGGTTTCGTGCCCACCATCGCCGACGCCAGCCTGGAGGATCTCAACCTCGGTGTCGCGCTGACGTCGATCCTGAAGTTCTCCAGCCGGCGCGGTATCCAGACCAGCCCGGTGGTCGCGCTGCTCGGCAAGTCGTTCGCCAATCTCGAGGGCTCGGTGCGCTATCTCTCGCCCGAGCTCTCGGTGACCGACGTCTTCGAGGAGGAGTTCCGGGACATCCTCTTCGATCTCGTCCGCGAGCTGCTCTCCCAGGAGCAGGCGGCGCAGTTGGTGCTCGACCTGATGGGCGGGTCGATGTCCATCGTCGAGCAACTGCGTACTCTCGGTCGAGATATCTCCAACCGTGAGTTCACTGTCAACGTCAACGCGGTACAGGCCCGCCGGTCACGTCAGGAGGACCGGGCCGACGCGAGGACACGCAGCAACCGCAACATGTTGCTGGCCGTCGCCGCCGCAGCCTGGCTCGCCAGACGACGCCGAGCAGGCTGAGCGGATGCTGTCCCTCCCGTCGGAAGGCGTAGGTGGTTTCGGTCGTCACCATGGCTGTTTCCACCTACGGCTTCCGTGCTCGTAGGTGGAAACAGCCGTTGCCACAGCGGTTTCCACCTACGCTACGGCTGTGGCTCCCGCGCGGAGGATGACTCCGAACGGACCGTGCGCGAACGGTCGCCTCGCCACACCGTCGCGCGGCTGTTCCTGATGCCGAGGAGCATGTCCGTCCCGTCTCGGCGGATCTCTCCCTCGCCCCGGAGCAGTACCCCTCGTTTGCTGTCGAGCCGGTGACCGCCGGTGTGGGCCGTGACGGACACCGGTGCGCCGGAGGTGACGCCGACCAGCCTCGCCAACGCCGCCGGAACCCGGACAAGGGCGGTGTCCGGCTCCCAGGTGCCGGGCAGCACGACCGGCCCGGCAGCCGTCCGAAGGCCCACGCTCACGGGACGTGCATGCTCGAGGAGTTCGTCGAGGATCCGCCGCTCGTCCGCGGACCATGGCCCGGCGGGAGGTGTGATCCGTGTCTCGGGTGTTCCGGTAAGAAGCAGGTTCGCTTCGGGCCAGTCCCCGGCGGCCACGATCCCGCCTCCGGACGTCGTTTCGATGGTGCGGACGACGTCGAGCTCGACGAGTACCCGACTGGTGGGCAGGGTCGCGGTACGCAGGCCCAGGTCGGCCGCCATGCCGGTGAGGTGGCGGTTGTTGCGGCCGATGAACGAGACCACGGTCGTCGGGGCACGCAGCAGGCGGCCCGGGGACAGCAGGTCGACCGGGGAGAGTGGATCAACGATCGACGCGTATCCGGACGCCGCGAGAAACTTCGTGCCAGCACGGATGAGCACGCTCATCCGGTCGTCCCGCCGTAACGCGCGTATCTTGACGGAGCTACGGGGAGCGACAAGTAACAGGTGGGGGTCGTCGACGTCGAATATCTGTGGGGTCACATGCGGACCGAGCCTGGTCAGCACCCCGACATCCACGGTGTCGGCGTCGTCCACCCACGGCTCGAAGACGATGGCAGGCATAAAGCCCCATAACGTAGCAACGGGGTTGGCGCCGAATATCCGACACCAACCCCGTAATCCGTCAGTGCTATTTACCGGTGCCCTTGACCGCGGAAAGCTGGTCGAGTTTCGCGGTCAGCTCGGTGAGCGCCTTCTTGAGATCCTGAAGATCGTCACCGCTGGGGATGTCGCCCTCTTCCTTGACCACGTTGGTGACGGCCTTGCGGGTGTCGTTCTCGACGTCCTTCGCCCGGTCGATCAGGTCGTCTACCAGGTCCTTGCTGTCGTCGATGACATCACTGATGAACTTTGTGAGAGTGTTCTTACGACGGGTCCCGGTTGCCACGGCACGCCTCCCTGAAGGCTCTTGTTCTGCGCGATTTACGCGATGCGTAGAACTTACGCGGTGCGTAATAATCATGTCAAGGATTGCCAGCGGAAACGATCTGATGATCGTCGTCACATACCGGCAACACCGATACGACAGGCCGGCCGGCAAGCGGGCGGACACCAGAAGTGACCATACGGCTACCGCCAATAACTGACAGTAGCGATCCGAGCTCCCGTCAACGCTCTCCGAGCAGCATCCGCTCGGCCGCACGGAGGCACACCCGCCACGGGGCCGCCGAGCATCACAATAATGATCATAAAGGTCGGATGGGTATGCGGTATTCGACATCCGACACACCGCCGAGACATGCGGAGTACACCTGCTACCGTTCCGCTCAACCTGACCGAAGGGTTACACGTCCTGACCGAAGGGTTGCACGTGACGAAGAGCGCGCGAGGTGAACCCCTGATCGTCATGGAGGGCGTCGAGAAGTCCTTCGGCGGTTTCCGGGCGCTGCACGTGATCGACCTGACCGTCCACAGCGGCGAGGTGCTCGTCGTCATCGGCCCGTCGGGATCGGGCAAGTCGACGCTGTGCCGCTGCATCAACCGGCTGGAGACCATCGACGCCGGGCGGATCACGATCGACGGGCGGCAGCTGCCCGAGGAGGGCCGCGCGCTCGCGCGGTTACGGGCCGAGGTGGGCATGGTCTTCCAGGCGTTCAACCTCTTCGCCCACAAGACCGCGCTGGAGAACGTCACGCTCGGGCCGACAAAGGTCCGGGGAATCCCCCGGGAGGCGGCCGAGCGCCGAGGCCGGGAACTGCTCGACCGGGTCGGCGTCGGCGCGAAGGCCGGCAGCTATCCGGCCGAGCTTTCCGGCGGGCAGCAACAACGTGTCGCGATCGCCCGGGCGCTGGCCATGGACCCAAAAGTGATCCTCTTCGACGAGCCCACCTCGGCCCTCGACCCGGAATACATCGCCGAAGTGCTCGACGTCATGACCGAACTCGCCCGCGACGGCATGACCATGGTGGTCGTCACCCACGAAATGGGATTCGCTCGGCAGGCCGCGGACCGGGTCGTGTTCATGGCCGACGGCGGAATCCTCGAGGAGGGCACGCCGGTGGAGTTCTTCGACAGCCCACGGACGCAGCGGGCTCGCGATTTCCTGGCCCGGGTCCTCCCGCACTGACCGCGCTGGCTCACCGGTGAGCCGGCCCGCCTCTCCTTCCCCCGTCCACAGCCGACATGATCCCCTCGAAAGGACGACCATGCGGATTCCACGCCTGCTGAGCCAGCTCCATCCGTTCCAGCCGCTTCAGCGGCACCCACGGCGGCGACGGAGGCTGGTGACGGCCGTCGTCGCCGGTACCGTCGCGCTCGCCGCCGCCGGTTGTGGGAGCGATACGACCGGTACCGAGGCCGAAACCACGGCGAAACCCACCTTCGCCACCGGCACCACGGCGGCCAGGCTCGCCGAGGCGGGGAAGGTCACCGTCGGCACCAAGTTCGACCAGCCGCTGTTCGGGCTGAAGGGCCTCAGCGGCAAGGTCGACGGATTCGACGTCGAAATCGCGAAAATCATCGCCGCCGGCCTGGGGATCGGCCCGGAGAACATCACCTTCATCGAGACGCCGTCGGCCCAGCGGGAAGGCGCGATCCAGCAGGGCAGGGTGGACTTCATCGTCGCCACCTACACCATCAATGACAAGCGCAAGCAGCTCGTCAGCTTCGCCGGCCCGTATTACCAGGCCGGCCAGGACATCATGGTGAAGAAGGACAACACCACGATCACCGGGCCGGAGTCCCTGCGCGCGGCGAACGCGAAGGTCTGCTCCGTCTCCGGGTCGACCCCGGCCGAGAAAATCAAGGAATACGCCGACGCGTCCAACATCGTGCTCTTCGATGTCTACTCCAAGTGCGCGGACGCGCTGCGTACCGGCCAGGTCGACGCCGTCACCACCGACAACGTCGTCCTGCTGGGCCTGGTGGACAGCAGCGGCGGCGCGTTCAAGCTCGTCGGCAAGCCCTTCACCACCGAGCCCTACGGTATCGGCATCAAAAAGGGTGACACCGCCTTCTGCCAGTTCATCGACGAGCAGCTGACCGCGGCGGCGGCGGACGGCCGCTATGCCAAGGCGTGGGAGGCCACGGCGGGCAAGGTCGCCGGGAGCGCCCCGGCGCTGCCCACGCTCGGCACCTGCTCCTGACCGTCGGGCCCCCGCGCCTTTCGTAACCGCTGTGGACCGCGCGGCCCCGATGAGCCGCGCGGTCTCCTGAGTCGATGCCACCCCGGAGCCGCCATGGATGTCATCACCGACAACCTAGGCCTGTACGCCGACGGCCTGCTGGGAACACTGAAGATCTGCGGTCTGGTCGCCGTGGCGGCGCTGCTGCTCGGGATCGTTCTCGCGGGGTTCCGGGTGTCGCCGGTGCCGCCCCTGCGTGCCGTGGGCACCACCTATGTGACGCTGGTCCGTAACTGTCCGCTGACGATCGTCCTGTTCGCCTTCGCCTTCGGCCTGCCGGAAGTGGGGATCAACGGCTCGTACTTCGCCTTCGGGGCCGCCGGGCTCACCGTCTACACCGCCGCGTTCGTCTGTGAGGCGGTACGCAGCGGAATCGGCGCGGTGGACGCCGGTCAGGCGGAGGCCGCCCGTTCGATCGGCCTCACCTTCGGCCAGTCGCTGCGGCTGGTCATCCTGCCGCAGGCACTGCGGGCGGTCATCCCCCCGCTGGGCAACGTCGGGATCGCGATGGTGAAGAACTCGGCGATCGTCGGCGCGTTCGGGGTCGGTGGCGAACTCTACAGCGTGGCGAGCACGCTCAACGGCGCGCGGGGGGAACCGGCGCTACCGGTCTACTCCGGGGTCGTGATCGGATATCTGATCATCATCATCCCGACCGGCCTGCTCGTGCTGGCGGCGGAGAAACGGCTACGGGTGACCCGGTGAGCGGCTCAGTCCTCTACGACACCCCGGGTCCAAGGGGACGCCGGCGGATCGCCGTCGCCAGCGTGGCCGCCGGCATCGCGCTGGCCGCGCTGGCCGCGCTGGCCGTCCGTCGGCTGGCGGCGAACGGCCAGTTCGACGGCAGCCGGTGGAGCCCGCTGTTCAACCCCGGCGACGAGAACTTCCCGGCCCTGTGGCGTCTGCTCGGCGGCGGTCTGGTGCACACCCTGACCGCCGCCGGCCTGGCGATGTCCTTCTCCCTGGTGCTCGGGGTGCTCATCGCGACGACCAGGATCTCCGCGGCCCGGTGGTACCGGTGGGCCGTGGTCGGGGTGGTCGAGCTGCTGCGCGGCGTCCCCGTGGTGATCGCGATCTTTTTCGCGGCGCAGGTTCTCCCGGTCTACGGGCTGAAGCTGCCGCCGCTGTGGTACATCGTGATCGGTCTGACCGCCTACAACTCGGTGGTCATCTCCGAGATCGTCCGGGCGGGCATCCTCGCGGTGCCGAAGGGGCAGCGCGAGGCGGCCGCCGCCCTGGGCCTCACCCGCGGCCAGACGCTGCGGATCGTCCTGCTGCCGCAGGCGTTCCGCTCGATGCTGCCGGCGCTGATCAGCCAGCTCGTGGTGATCCTCAAGGACACCTCGCTCGGGGCCTTCATCTCCTACGAGGAGCTGCTGCGCCGGGCCCTGATCGCCATCCAGACCCTGCACAACCCGATCCAGACCTATCTGGTCATCGGCGGCATCTTCATCCTCGTCAACTACCTGGTGACCAGGCTGGCGACCTACCTGGAGGCGCGGCTGTCCGGCCGGCGGGCCAGGCCGTCCGTGCCCGCGGAGGACCTGTCCACCGGATAGCCACCGGATAGCGCTGCGCCCACGCCGGGCCCGTGGCCCGACAGCCGG
>NZ_CEVIVC010000038.1:0-7006 GCF_982290645.1 Protofrankia sp. CiP1_Cm_nod4 | reverse complement strand
CGAGGAAGGGCTGCCCGGCCACGGGTTCCGACTGCCGCCCGTCGACCCCGACCGGGATGTCCCCTTCCAGGGTGATCCGGTACAGCACGCGGTCGAAGTCGAGGTGGCCCAGGTCGGACGGGCCCAGATGCGCGGTCGCCCGGTTGTCCCAGAAAGCGACGTCACCCGGGCTCCAGCGGAACCGCACCGTGTACTCGGGCCGGGCGATCTGCTCGTAGAAGAGCTCGAGAATCCGGTGGCTCTGCCGCGGGGAGAACCCGATGATCTCGTTCTCCCCGGAGGTGAAGCTCGGGCTGACGAAAAGCGCCCGCTCACCCGTTTCCGGGTGCACCCGGACCACCGGGTGCACCGCCACCAGCGGATTCGACGCGATCTTCTCCCCGTAGGGGGTCCCGGCCAGCAGGCGGGGGCTGAAGCTGTGCTTGGCCCGTAGCCCGTCGGCGAGCCTGCGCAGTTCTTCCGGAAGGCCCTCGTAAGCCGCGACCAGATTCGTCCAGGCGGTGTCACCGCCGTACGGGGGGACAATGTCGGCGCGCAGGATCGACCCGGCCGGCGGGTTCACCAGCGCCGTGACATCGGTGTGCCAGCCGTTGTCATAGGTGACCTTCCGCTTGCCGAACTTCTTCTCGTAACGGCGGCTGTCGATCGGCAGGATCTGCGGGAAGCCCTCGGGCGGGGCGTCCTCGTGCGGATGGGCGGGAGTGATCTTACCGAACCTGGCGCCGAAGGCGATCTGCTCGGCGTGGCCGATGGACTGGTCGCGGAAGAACACGACCTTCCAGCGCAGCAGGGCGGAACGGATCTCGGCGATCGTGGCGTCGTCGGGCCGCTGGCTCAGGTCGACGCCGTGAATCTCGGCTCCGGTGTGCCCGGAAAGCGGCCGGACGTCGATACCCAGCCGCTGGACGGTACTTGTCATCGCTGCGTGCTCCAGACTGGTTGGCGGAAAGAACAGCCGGCCACCGGCATACAGCTGGGATACGAGTGGCACAGCAAACGGCGGCGGCAGCCCGCGGCGGGCCCTGAATCACTCGGAAGAACGCCACGGAACCACGGCCCCGACGCCTACGAAAGAATCAGGGCCAGCACGTCGCGTAATGCAGGAGAACAGTGACGGGCGACACGGTCAGCACACCCGGGCAATGCGCACCGGCACGATGCGCACGCCGGCGGCGTACATTCATGAGATGTACGCCGGGACGCGGTGTACCCGATGTCGCTCATGTTTCGATAATCATGCCGCCGGCCGGCCGGGTCAATGTTTACCGTTCGAGTGAAAATAACTCAGCCGGGCAGCCGTCCGGCTCCGGCCCCGGCTCCGGCCCGGGCCGGGGCCGGGGCCGGGGCCGGGGCCGGGCACAGGCTGCGTGGGCTGCGGTGGACGGCGTCCAGCACGGTCGCGCTCGCCGCGACGGCAAGGGTGCGCGGGCCGAAACGGGTGGGCAGCACGGTGCGTTCGGGGCTGGCGCACACCCGTGAGTACGCCGCGATCTGCTCGTACAGGTCGGGCAGCAGGTCCGGCAGGAAGATCGCGGCAGCCTCGGTGAGTACCAGCACCTCCGGATCGATCATGTCCAGCAGCAGGGCCACCAGCCGGCCGATGACGCGCAGCCGCTCCCGGAAGAGCGCCAGTACGCGCTGGTCGCCACGGCGGGCCGCGTCCAGCAGGAGACACAGGTCGGGCTTCTCGATCATCCCTTCCCGGGCCGCCCGCTCCAGCAGGACCCGTTCCGAGATGGCGGCCTGCACACAGCCGGACCGCCCGCAGGGGCAGCGCACCGAACTGTCCGCCAGCGGCAGGTGGGCGACGTCCCCGGCGCCGGCGTGCGGGCCCCAGTGCACCTCGCCGCCAGTGGCGATCGCCGCGTCGACGACGTTCCCGACGAACAGGTGCACCAGGCTGCGCCGGGCCCGCGGATCCCCGAACATGATCTCCGCCTGCGCCAGCGCACGGGCATGGCCGTCCACATGGACGGGCAGGCCGGTCGTCTCGGCGAGCACCTGGCGGACCGGCACGTCACGCCACCCCAGCAGCCCGTGCTCGACGATGACCCCACGCTGCGGGTCCACCCATCCGCCGGTGACCACCCCCAGCCCGAGCAGCCGGGTGCCCCGGGCGTGCCGTGCCACGAAGCCGGGAAGATACTGGCTGATCTGCCGCAGCACCTCGTGCGCGTCGCCCTGGTGCGGCACGCTCTCGTGGGCCACCACCTGGCCGCGCAGGTCCACCAGGCCGAAGGTGATGCTGGGGACGGCGATGTGCACCCCGCAGGCGAGGTGACGCTGGGTGTCGATGTCCAGGGGGACGAACGGCCGGCCGGCGCGCGGCGGGCTGGACAGCGCCGGCAGCTCGCGCAGCAGCCCGAGGGAGATCAGGTCAGCGGTCTGCCGCGACACCACGGCCGGGCTCAGCCCGGTCGCGCGGCCGATGAGGGTACGCGCCACCGGCCCGTGATCCAACACGGCGCGCAGCACCACCGCGGCGGTGCCGGTCGGGTCCGGGCGGACCGCGGTCATGGACGACGCCAGGGACTGGTTGCGTGCCGGCATGGCTGACCTCCTCGCGGCTGCGGTGCTGCATGCGGACTCGGCAGGGCCGCGGATGCGCGGACGTCGTCACGGCCCACGTGGTGGGCGGACACACGGACCCACGTCGCCCGTCCCGCAAATGATCAATCTGATGGGGCCCGAGGCCCTGGTCAGGGCTGACACCCCTCTCGATGCCGCCTGCCAGCAGGGAAACAGCGGAGCCCGGGATGAAGAAGGAGTACATGTATCCGGACGGCCTGGGCACGCTGGGAATCCAGCGGCGGCATCAGGCGGATGGACAGAGCGCGCTCGCCACGCGACGGAGGTCGACGTGCGCGCGGCAGACCAGATAGGTATGCCGGCTCATACCCTCGACGCTAGGCAACACCCGAATGGTTGTCAACCAGGCCGATGGGGAACACCCGCCCCATCCCCATCCCTGCCGCCGCCGCCCGGCCGGCGTCCGGCGTCCGGCGTCCGGCGCGACGGACCGCCGAGGCCGGGCCGGCGGCGGGAACGTACGCGGGCCCGCGCCGCGATCAGCGAGCGAGCCCGCCGCGGCACCGCGCCGTCGCCGGGAACCTCCATTGGCGGACGCGCCAGCCAAACAATTCGACAACCAGCGGACGCCGGTCAGAATATCATCGTCAGATAAAGTCACGATCAGGAATTCCACCGGATTTCCTCAGTAAACACCAAGACTTCTCCGCGAGGCTCAAGGCACGTTGGTCCCGGTCGGGAACCGCTCGCGACCAGCACCGGCCGTGATTGTTCCGGTGTCTCCGGCAGGCCGTCCGGGCATGCGGAAACCCGTGATCGTATGCTCTCCGGCCGACCGGGGACACAGGTGGATCCGCCCCGTTCACCGGGGCTTTCGGAGGAGTGGATGCAGGTACGGCGTGCGCGCCCACGGATCGGGCGCAGGACGCTTGCCCTCACGGCGGTGGCTGCCGTCGTGATCGCGGCGGGTTCCATAACGATCGGCCTGGCGGTCTCCTCGTCCGCCGGCGGCAGCGGCCCGCGGCTGGTGGCGGCTGGCCCCGGGACGATCCGGCAGACGGTTCCGGCCACCGGGGTCATCCAGGCCGCCCACCAGGCCAATCTGACCTTCGGGGTGTCCGGCCGGGTCACCGGCGTCGCGGTCACCGTCGGCCAGCAGGTCATGGCCGGACAGGCGCTGGCCACGATCGACTCGGCGGCGCTGGCGGCCTCGGTCGCCCAGGCCGAGGCCACCGTGGCCAACAACGAGTCCAAGCTGTCCGCGGATCGCAGCGCCGGGGCGTCCGACGCGCAGGTGAACGCCGACAACCAGGCCGTCACCGCCGCGCGCAACGCGCTGGCCGCGGCCCAGCAGGCGCTGTCCCAGACGACGTTGACCTCACCGATAGCCGGCACGGTCGCGGCCGTCAGCCTGACCGTCGGCCAGCAGGTCTCCGGTGGCGGGACGACCGCCTCCGGCGGGACGGGCGGCGGGAACGGGGGCGGCGGCGGGAGCGCGGCGGGCTCCGCCTCGACCAGCGCGGCGTCGGCCTCGTCCGCGCAGGTGGTGGTGGTCGGCTCGGACGGCTACACGATCGCGGCGAACGTCGACGACACCCAGATCGGCGAGATCAAGAAGGGGGACCAGGCGGTTGTCGTCCCGAACGGCGCCACCACAACGCTGTCCGGAACGGTCACCACTGTCGGCCTGCTGCCGGCCCAGAGCTCGGGGGCCGCTTCGGGGACGGCCTCGGGCGTCGCGGTGTACCCGGTCACCATCGACGTCGCCGGGACCCCGACGGGGCTGCACCTCGGGGCCAGCGCGCAGGTGCAGATCATCGTCCGGCAGCTCACCGACGTCCTGACCGTGCCGACCGCGGCCCTGCACTACAACGGCGCCCAGGCGCAGGTGTACCAACTGGTCGAGGGCCGGCAGGTGCCCCGGGCGGTGACGGTCGGGGTGAGCTCCGGCGGCGTCACGCAGATCACTGACGGGCTGGCGGCCGGTGACATGGTGCTGCTGCCCGAGACGGCCTCCGCCGGACGCGCCGGTGGCGGCAGGGAGGTCTCGAACGGCCGTTCCGGCGGCGGTGCCGGCTTCGGTGGCGGCGGTGCCGGCGGGTTCGGTGGCGGTGCCGGCTTCGGTGGCGGCGGTGCCGGCTTCGGTGGCGGTGCCGGCGGCGGCGGTGGGTTCGGCGGCGGTGGCGCCGGCTTCGGCGGGGGCGTCCGCGGCGGCGGGGCGGGCTGAGCCGTGGCCGAGAGCGGAGCACTCCACGCCGGGGCGCCGGCCGGCCCGGCACCCGTCATCGAACTCGACGACGTCCGCAAGACCTACCGGACCGGCGCCATCGAGGTCGACGCGCTGCGCGGTGTCGACCTGCGCATCTCCGAGGGGGAGTACATAGCGATCATGGGCCCGTCCGGGTCGGGCAAGTCGACCCTGATGAACATTCTCGGCTGCCTCGACATACCCACCTCGGGCCACTACCGCCTTGCCGGCGAGGACGTCGCCCGGATGTCCGAGGACGATCTCGCCGAGATCCGCAACCGGCGGATCGGCTTCGTCTTCCAGCAGTTCAACCTGCTTCCCGCCCTGTCCGCGTGGCGCAACGTGGAACTGCCGCTGTGCTACGCCGGGACGGGGCGGGCGCGGCGTCGCGTCCGGGCGGTCGAGGCGCTGGAGAGGGTGGGCCTGGGGGACCGGATCGCCCACCGCCCGAACGAGCTCTCCGGCGGCCAGCAGCAGCGGGTCGCCGTCGCCCGGGCGCTGGTCACCGACCCCGCGCTCATCCTCGCCGACGAACCGACCGGCAACCTCGACAGCGCGTCCACCCAGGACGTGCTCGACCTGCTCGGCGAGCTGCACGCGTCCGGCCGCACGATCGTGCTCATCACCCACGAGCCCGAGGTCGCCGCCACCGCCAGCCGGGTGGTGCGCATCCGGGACGGCGGCATCCAGGACGACACCAGCCTGGATCATCCAGGCGGTGACGCCGACCAGCCCGGGGACGTCGGATTCGGGGCCAGCGCCGGATTCGGAGCCGTTGCCCGACCAGGCCCCGGCTCCGGCTCCGGTGACGGCCCCGGCTCCGAGCGCGGGCCCGGGAGGACAGCCCACGGCGATGCGGCCCGGCTCACCTGGGAGATCCGCCCGTGAGCTGGATGGAGACAATACGCATTGGCTTCGACGCGGTACGTACACACCGGTCCCGTTCAGCCCTGACCGTCCTCGGGATTCTCATCGGCATCGCCGCGGTCATCCTCACGGTGGGTCTCGGCCAGGGTGCCCAGAACCAGGTCCGTGACCAGATCGACTCCCTGGGCCGCAACCTGCTCGTGGTCACCCCGGGCAGCGCCACCAGCAGCGACGGCATCCGCGGCGGCTTCGGCTCGGCCTCGACCCTGACCATGCACGACGCCGAGGCACTGGCCTCGAAGGACGTCGCCCCGGACATCGCCGCGGTCGCGCCGGCCAGCCAGCGCAGCCTGCCGCTGACGGCCGGCACGTCGAACTGGACCACCACGGTCGTCGGGACGACCCCTGACTGGCTGTCGGTCCGGGCCCGCAAGATCGCCTCCGGCCGTTTCCTGACCAGCCAGGACGTCGCCGCCCAGGCCGCGGTCGTCGTGCTCGCCGCCAGCACCGCCGAACAGCTGTTCGGCGGCCGCGACCCCGTCGGCGCCACCGTGGCGGTCGCCGGGGTCCCCACGCAGGTGGTCGGGACGCTCACGGCGGCCGGCTCGTCCGCCACGGCCAACGAGGACGACCAGGCGATCATGCCGATCAGCACCGCGGCGAACCGGGTGTTCGGCGGCGCGGCCCGCGCCTCCGTGCAGAGCATCTACCTGGAGGCGTCGTCGGCCCGGACGCTGTCCGCCGCCCACCAGGAGGCCACCAGCACGCTGCTGGCGCTGCACCGCGTCAGCACACCCGCCGCCGCCGACTTCACCATCGCCAGCCAGCGGTCCATCCTGGCCGCCGCCACCTCGGTGGACCGGACGCTCACCGTGCTGCTCGGCGGGATCGCCGCGATCTCGCTGCTGGTCGGTGGCATCGGCGTGATGAACATCATGCTGGTTTCCGTCACCGAACGCATCCGAGAGATCGGCCTGCGCAAAGCACTGGGCGCGCCACCTCGGGTGATCAGACGCCAGTTCCTGGTGGAGGCGTCCATCCTCGGCCTGGCCGGCGGGCTCGCCGGCGCCGCCCTCGGGCTGCTGGGAGACGCGGTGCTCCCCCACCTGATCTCCCAGCGGATCGACGTCTCGCTCCCCGCGACCGTCGGCGCGATCGTCGTCGCGATGGGGATCGGGGTTGGGTTCGGCGTCTACCCGGCCAGCAGGGCGGCCAGGCTGGCCCCCATCGACGCGCTGCGCAGCGAATGACGACCCGCCACCGCCCGGCCCTGTCCCGCCTCCGGGGCCACGATCAGGAAAACGAGCCCACCGTGCCCGAACCAACCCTCCCCGGCCCGCACCGGCCCAGCCCGCACCTACC
>NZ_CEVIVC010000037.1:8425-40154 GCF_982290645.1 Protofrankia sp. CiP1_Cm_nod4 | reverse complement strand
CGGCGAGCAGGCCGACCACACCGTCCGCCTTCTCCACCACACCACGGATCAGCAGCGCCGGGCTGGCGCGGGCGACCCGGTGGTAGCCCTGCCACAGCCCGAGCATGCAGATCACGTTCACCATCCCCGTCTCGTCCTCGATGTCGAGGAAGGTGATCCCGCCCGCGGTGGCCGGGCGCTGTCGGTGGGTGACCGCGCCACCGATCAGCACCCGGTCCCGTCCGAGCTGGGCCCTGCGCGAGGGTCACGATCATGCCGGCGCCTCGGCGATCGGCGTGTTCTGCGCGGCGGCCAGCCACCACCGGCCGTCCCGTTCGATCAGGGTGTACAGGGCCATCTCCGAGAACCCGGTGCCGTCGTGTGCTCGCCGGCGGATCTGCCCTATCGCGATTCCGGGCGCCGGGGCGCGCACGGCGACGACCTGGAACTCTGAACGCGGTGCGACCCGGGCGCCCATGAGCCGACGATGCACGGCGATCAACTCGTCGAAGCCAGCCAGGCTGGCGCCGTAGGGACTGCCCCACAACACGTCCGCGGCAAAGGACTGGTCATAGACGTCCGCGTCGCCGGCGTCCAGGCCTTCCTGCAACTCGGTCGCGAGACGGGCCATGGCCGCCTCGGCCGCGGCGTGTGCCGCCGGGTCGTCGTCAAGCACCGGCCGCATCTGAATCCGAGCCATGGTTCCTCCTCGGTAGGGGGTCCACGCCGGACGCTAAGAGCTGAACCGAACTTGAAGTCAAGGCTCTGCGATCAATCCCAGCGCAGACGCCCGCCAGGCCCAGGTTCAGCCGCTCCACCGCGTGGCGGGCGATGAGGAGGGCGTCGAACAGGGCATCCAGCTCGGTGTGGATCCGCTCGCACCCGGCCGAAATTAGATCGTCAGGATCAGAACCGGGCCAACTTTACTGGCACGAACTCCCAACGGGCCAGACTCAATGACAACGGGCCGGCTTCGACAGCGAAGGACAGCGAGGACCACACTCGCCGGCGAGGAAGGCCGGGGTGGGGCCAGAACTCGCCCGCGATCAAGAGCTCCGGAGATCACTAAGTGGGTCCCGGACTCGGAAAGTTGGGCCACTTCGTTGACACAAACCGCCGCCGATCATCAGAACAAGATCATAAGAGTTGGGTGCATCACAGCAACACCAGGTCGACGGGGCCGCGGGCAGCGCGGGCCAACGCCGCCGCGCCGTCGGGGCACCGCCCGCTGCCATGGCGCAGCGCACGAAGCACAGCGGCCAGCCGCTCACCGGTCCCACTGTCGTCCTCGACAATCATGATGCTCGCTATGACACCACACGACAGTTTCTGACCAGAACCCGCTCGCTCGCCCTTCTTACTCGCAAGGCGACGTTGTCGAGTTCTGCCGGCAGTGGGTGAAAGCATTCCACACTGACGGCCGGCAGGTCGCTCATCACCCCATCGAGCCGGGCGACGGGCGATTTTCCGGTCGCGCCGGGACGCCGTCGCCACGGTTCTTTAGCTGCTGGACGAGCTCATGCAGACCGGGATCGCGGACAGCAGGACAACAGCCAGGGCGATGGGGATGATGTAGTGGTCGATCGGGATCGAGCGACCGAGAGAATATCCTGGCAGCGTCACGCCGAGCGCCCAGACGAGACCCCCGACGATGTTGTAGACGGTGAAGGCGCGGGCGGGAACGCGGTTGACGCCCGCACGCCCTCACATCTTCCTTACATGAAGCGACGTGCAGGATATCGACACCACAGCGCCTTGGCCACCGGGCCGTCGACAGGGGAGGAAGCACCGCGCGGTTGGACGGCAGGCAACACCCCACGGCCGATCCGTCCTCCCCGGCTCCCCCCGTCGCCGGTCCGCCCACCGCGACAGACGAACCGAGAAAGAGACCCATGACCTCACAACGCAGCCTCGTCACCGCAGACGACACTCTCGCGCCGGTTCGTCGGCCCCTCAGCAAGGTCCCAGAAGTCACCATATTCTTCTGGATCATCAAGGTCCTCTGTACGACGGTCGGTGAATCGGCCGCCGACTTCCTGAACGTCGACCTGGACATCGGTCTGACCGGGACATCCGTTGTCACCGGTGTCCTCCTCGTCGGCGCCCTGATCCTTCAGTTCACCGCGAGCCGCTATGTACCGGCCAGGTACTGGCTCACGGTGGCATTCGTGAGCGTATTCGGAACACTGGTGACCGACAACCTCACGGACAACCTCGGCGTGCCGCTGGAAACGAGCACTCTGATCTTCGGTGTCCTTCTCGCGCTCACCTTCCTCGCGTGGTACCTGACCGAGAAGACGCTCTCCATCCACTCGATCTTCACCCGGCGGCGCGAGGCATTCTACTGGCTGACCATTCTCGTCACCTTCGCCCTCGGTACAGCAACCGGCGATCTCATGGCCGAGGTGCTCGGAATCGGCTACCTGATGACAGGCGTCATCATGGCGGCGTTGATCGCCGCTCTCGCCATCGGGTGGCGATTCGGGCTCAACCCCGTTCTCGCCTTCTGGCTCATTTACATTCTGACCCGGCCGCTCGGCGCGTCGATCGGTGACTACCTCTCCCAGTCACCGGACGCGGGCGGGCTGGGCCTGGGCGCCACACTGACAAGCGTGATCTTCACGGCCGGGATCATCGGCATCGTCGTCTATTTCTCGGCGACGAAAGTGGACGTCATCCCGACCGCCTCGACCTACGACACCGGCACGACGACAGGGCCAACAGGACCGCCGGGACAGGGCGGCCTGGCGCAGACGGTCGTCGTGGTGGCCCTCATTCTCGTCACCGCGGGGACGGGATACTTCCTGCGCAAGTCCGCACTGGAGAGCGGCACCCCGGGCCTGGCCTCCAGCGCCGGCCAGACAACACAGACCTCTCCTCTCGGCGACCTCTCGAAGTTCCGGACCATCACACAGGACACGCTGGATCGCCTGAACGCCGGCCAGCAGTCCTCCGCCACCTCCCGTATCAGCGACCTCGAAACCGCGTGGGACGACGCCGAAGCGCGCCTGAAGCCAAAGGACAAGTCCGCCTGGAGCGCAATCGATGACAAGATCGACACGGCGCTACGCGCACTTCGTTCGACGAACCCGGACATGAACCACGAACGAACAGCCCTGACCGAACTCCTCGCCGGCCTCGGCCCGAACACCGGTACCTGACTGAAGACCCTCCGAGCCGGCCCTATCCGCGTGGAGCGACCAAGAAACGCTGGAAACGGCGCCATGCCCCGCTAACGATTTTTGGTCGGACCCGATACCCGGTTCCTCCAGCTGGTGCGGAACTCCCGCTCACCACAGGTCGATCTTTCTGTCACTCATAGTAATCGCATGGGCCGGTGGTTTAGACGGTCTCGACGCTGTATGTAACGATCAGCGCGCCGCGCCCAGTGTTCGCCCGTTCTCGCGGCAGCCCCAGCATGCGCTACTCGGTGTAGCGGTCGAGCTTGTCGGTCGACTCGTCGGCGAGCTCGAGGCCGCACAGTAAGCCTGTGGGCGATGTCGTACGGATGACCGCGGGCCTGGGTGGTCTGCTGGCCGTTGCGGTCACCTGCCTCACCGTCGCCCGGGTGCCGCTTCGCCGGGCGATGGTCACCGCCGCGGCCCGTGCGGTCGCCCAACTCGCCCTGGTCGGCCTGGCATTGCGCGGGGTGCTGGCCGCTCCAGCGACAACGATCGCGGTCCTCGCCATGATGCTCACCGTCGCGACTCTGACCGCGACAGGCCGCCTCACCGGCTTCCCCCACGCCGGGCGTGTGGTCCTCACCGCCTGCACGGCCGGCGCGGCGGTCACACTCGGGATCATCTTCGCCGTCCCGCTGCTCGACCGATCCGCACGCTATCTGGTCGCAGCCGGCGGGATCGTGATCGGCGGGGCCATGACGGCCTGCACCCTCACCGGCCGGCGGCTGTTCGACGCGATGGTGCGCCGCCGCGCCGAGGTCGAGGCCTGGCTCGCCCTCGGCGCCACACCGCGCCAGGCGGTCGCGGACCTCACCCGTACCGCCGTCCGGGAGGCCCTGCTGCCCGCCGTCGACCAGACCCGCACGGTCGGGCTGGTCACCTTGCCCGGCGCGTTCGTCGGCGCCCTGCTCGGCGGGGCAAGCCCCACGGACGCGGCACGCTTCCAGCTGGTCGTCCTCGTCGCCCTGCTCACCGCGGAGACGCTGGCGGCCGTCATCCTGGCCTGGCTGTTCGGTGCTCCTACCCACATCCCCGACCAGAATACGTAGCTCGTCGTATCCAGTTCGCGCGGCGACATCGTTGACCTGGCGCGCGGCTTGATTCAGCGTCCAGCCGTGGGCGTGCCGCCACGCCGTACGAGGCCGAAACTGATAACGCCTCGCGAACTCAGCGGCGATCTCACCGCGCCCCATCCCCAGAGCCCGCATGCGGGAACGAAGATCGTCCTGTTTCTCCCGCAGGCTCATCCGTGCCGTCGCCATCTCCACCCACTCAGTCCTTGGTCCGCAGCGCACCGCTATCGGCGCAGACTAGAGCGCCGGTCAGGTAGTCAGGCTGCTTGCTGATCGTTTCTGTGGCGGGCGATGACGTGGAGGTGGTGGACGACGGCGGTGCGGCGTAGGTCGAACAGGTTCTTGCGCTGCCCGCGGTAGCGGGCGCGGCGGCCCTGCCAGTGGCCGACGTGGGCGAGGGTGTGCTCGACCGCGGTGCGTTCGCGCAGGCGGGTACGGCCGGCTGGTGTCGCTTGGCGCCCGCGTGCTCGCCGCCTCCGAGGAGGACCTGGCCGCCGGCCGGCTGCACCTGGCGCTCTACGTCGGTGGCACCCAGGACGCCGGGTCGAGCGCCGGCCGGTTCACCTCACTGCTTCCGGGTAGCACGCCGCGCGTGGCCGACCCGCCCGCAGACGCGCTCGTCGCGGAGGTGGTGGCCCGGCCCCGCATTCCGGTGCTGGCGACGATCGCCCCGCCGACCGGTGTCGCCTCGATTCGTATCCCCGTCGGGATCCCCGCCCGGCCGGGTGATCTACGACTCGACGACTTGCTGCTCGTGGCCGACGCCGCGCGCCTCACGCTGTGGTCTCGGGATCGCCGGTGTCAGGTCGTGCCGGTCCTGAACTCTCGGATCGGGCCGCGTTACCTGCCGGCGGAGGCCCGGCTGCTGGCGCTGCTGGGCCGGTCCGGGTGCCGCCCGTGGCGGCTGTTCTCCTGGGGGCCGCTGCGTGACACCGCTTTCCAGCCACGGGTGCGGTATAGGTTGACGATTCTCGCGCCCGCCCGGTGGCGCCTGCCGAGGCTGCTGACGGACGCCGCGCGCGACACCGCGGCCTGGCCGGCCCAGCTGCGCTCCTGGCGGACGTCCACCGTCCCGCCACCTCCGACCGTGGTCGTCACCGACGATGACGAACGACAGCTCCCGCTCGACCTCGACGATCCGCGGGACGCGGAGCTGCTGCGCCGCTATGTGCGGCGCGGGCTGCGGGCCGTCACCGAGCAGCCCGGCGGCGACGGCACGATCCAGGAAGTCGTCACCGGGCGTCCGGCCGCCATCTGCTCGAACTCGTCATCCCGCTCGCCGCCACGGCGCCCCCGCCGGCCCCGGCTCGTCCTATCACCGCGCTGCCCCGGCCAGCTGGGGCCGGGCACTACCTGCCAGGCGGCCCGTGGCTGTCGCTCGCGATCGGCGCACCGGCGGCCCAGCACGACGAGATCCTCGCCGACCTCGCCGGGATCCTCCCGGACCTGCGCGGAATGTTCGACCGCTGGTTCTGGCTGTGCTACCGCACCCAGGCCACCGGCCCACACCTGCGGGTCCGTTTCCACGGGGCCCCGGCCGTACTCGGCGGCGAACTCCTGCCCGCCGTCTCCCAATGGGGCGCGCGCCTGGTGGCGGACGCTCTGGCCTCCGGATTCAGCGTTGAGCCCTACGACCAGGAGATCGAGCGCTACGGCGGGCCGCTGGCGATCGAGGCAGCCGAGGAGGTCTTCGCGGCCGACAGCGACCTGGTACTCGCCACGCTGACCGCGACCCATGAGCCTGAGCAGCGGCTCGTCGTGGCCGCGCTGACCGCGGCGACGGTGGCACGCACTCTCGCCGACTGTGATCATGCCGCGCTCGGCCGCCCCCGCCTCAACCGGGCCGCCCACCGCCGCCTCGCCGAGCTGCGCCGCCTCGTGAACGACGCGGCCCGCGGCGGCACAGCCGCGCTCCCAGCCGGGGCCGCGGGCGGTCTCGCCGACGGCCTGCCCGGAACGGCGCTGTTACACGCCCGGCTGGCGGTCGTCCATGCTGATTTCGCGACGGCCGCGGCGAACCACTGGACCCACGCGGCCCGCCAGACCCTGCGGGGCGTCGACCACCTCGTGTGTTTCACGCTGGTGCGGGCCTGGCCGCGTCGCTGATCATCGGCGTGCCCTGCCTCCCAGACCCAGCCCGCCACGCCACGAGCACGGCCAGGGCCGCCCGCTGGCTGTCCACGCAGGCCGTCACCCTCGCCGAGCACCACCACGCAGCCCTCACCCACCGGGCGATGAGCACGCCCTGGCACGTCTACGACGTCATCACCGGCCTCGCCGGGACCGGCAGGGTCCTGCTCGCCGCCCACCAGTCAGGGCACGCAGCCGCCGAGCCCGGGCTCCTCGCCGCGCTCACCACGCTGACCAACCACAGAGCGGGAAGCCGCCGCCCCGGCTGGTGGCTGCCCGCAGACCGCCACCCGGCCGCTGTCACCGCGCACCCCTCCGGCGCGGCGACCACCGGCATGGCCCACGGGATCGCCGGACCGCTCGCGCTACTCGCCACCGCCCCACCTGGCCGGATTCACCGTCCCCGGCCAACGCGACGCCATCACCCACGCCGCTGCCTGGCTGCTGCGCTGGCGCGACGAACGCACCAGGACATGGGCCCCGCACATCACCGGCGACGACCTCGATGCCGGCCACGCCGCCCCGCCAGCCGGACGCGCCGACGCCTGGTGCTACGGCATTCCCGGCATCAGCCGCGCGCTCACACCCGCCGGCCAGGCCGCCAGAGAACCCGCGGTAGAGGAGGCCGCCCGGGACGCGCTGCGCCTCCTCGCGGAACGGCCGGGCCACTGGGACGTCGAAGGACCGACGCTCTGCCACGGATACGCCGGCGTCCTCCGCGCCGCCGACACCATCCACAACACGGCCGTCGCGAAGCACGCCGCGACCGCGGTCACCGACGCGTTCGACCCCACGCGCCGCTTCGGTTTCGCACACGTCGCCGGGAGCACGGCCACCGACCGGCCCGGCTTCCTCACCGGCGCCGCCGGAACGGCGCTCGCTCTCGCCGAGCACGCCACGTTCCCCGTCCCCGAGGGCCTGCGCACGGCCTGGGACGCCCTGCTGCTGTCCTGACCCCGTCCGTGTCCTGACCCCGTCCGGCCAAGACGGTCAGACCGCGGCGGGTGCCTGCTCAGCCACCCGGACGAGAACCCGGCTGTCGCGCTTGTCGACCGCAAGCAGCACACCCGACGCCTCCGGACGGACGGCGTCGGCCGGATATGCCTCGATCCACAACTGGACGCCCTGCCCACCGTCACGGTCCCAGTCGCGGACCCGCCCGGCGAGCCGGGCCGCCAGATCGGCGCCCTGCGGGCCGTAGCCGCAGGCACCGATCTCGTAGCTGGGCATCTCCGCGTCGCCGTCAGGGCTCGGCCGCGTCGTGAGATACGCCAGCGTCCCACCCTCGACAACACCCATGCTTCCCCACGGCCCCTTCGGCGCCATCAGCCGGCCGGCATCGACCGCGGCCCGCGACACCAGAAGCCGGCAGAAGCCCTCCAACGTGGCCAGCCAGAAATCGAGATGCTCTGTCCAGCCCCACGGGACCTCGACCCCGGTCCAGCACACCGCCACAGGATGATCCAACGCGCCCCGCAGCACCGAGGCATCCCCCGGGCGATCGTCATCGAGCCGAATCGTCAGGTCCGGGCCGGCGCCGACCGGGATGTTCTGCTCACGAACGGCACCGACGCCGTGCATCGGCATGAACCCGTCCTCCACGACCGACCGGCTACGCAGAACCGCTCCGGCGCGCTCGAAGATAATTGTTCGGGTCAGGCCAAGCATCCGCAACGGCACCACCAGACGTCCGTCCTCGGCTAGCTGCTCCCACCAAGCCCTTGGACATCCCAGGCACCCGCCGTGACCACGATCCGGTCAAATGTCGCCTGTCCGGGCACACCGAGCATGCCATCTCCGTGGACCACGGTCACGGCCGCGCCCAGGCCGCTCAGCGCGGCGCGCGCCGCGGACGCCACGGCCTCGTCGTACTCGATCGTCGTCACGGAACCCGTCGGGCCGACCAGACGGGCGAGCAACGCCGCGTTGTACCCGGTCCCAGCACCGATCTCAAGAACCCGATGCCCCGGACGGACGTCGAGATCCTCCAGCATCCCCGCGACCGTGGCCGGCGCGGAGGCCGAGCTGACCGGAACCCCGTCGCCGTCGCGGTGGGTCACCACCGGGTCGGGCCCATAAGCGCGTTCCAGCGACACGTCGGGCACGAACACGTGCCTCGGCACCGCCCGCATCGCCGCGTCCACCTGGCCACTCAGCGCCGCGCCCGACGGCCGCAGGCCGTCCACCATCGCGTTCCTCAGCTTGTCCGCTGCCGCGGTCCCCGCCTCCAGACTCACGGCGCCAGTGTAGTTCGCCCGTCGCCGACCGTTCCCCGGTCGCCTCGCGCACACGCACCCGGTCTCGGCGACGTGGCGGTGCGCCAAGGCCAACTACGGCGATGGAATCGCTGTCCGGTAAAACACCTTGCCGTCATGCACGTGCGCACCCAAGGCGTCGTAAAAGGTCTGAGCCTGGGTGTTCTCCTGATCCGTGGTCCACTCCAAGCGGCTACGACCTTGCTCTTCGGCGATGGTCCGCAGGTGCTCCATGAGCATCCGCCCGACCCCGCGCCGCCGGGCGGCAGCGGAGACGTACAGCTCCTTAAGAAACAGCGAGTGCGTCACCCGGAACGACCTGCGTCTGCTTGTCGTCGACTACCTGCAGCTGATGACCTCGACGAGCCGGCGGGAGAACCGCGTCCAGGAGATGAGCGAGATCAGCCGCGGCCTCAAGACGCTCGCGATGGAGCTTGAGATCCCGATCGTCGTCGTGAGCCAGCTCAACCGCGCCTCTGACCTGCGCGCAGACAAGCGGCCGGCACTGGCCGACCTGCGCGACTCCGGCCAGATCGAGCAGGACGGGGACCTCGTGATCCTGTTGTACCGCGAGGACGCGGTCGAGAAGGAGTCAGCGCGCGCCGGCGAGGCCGACCTCATCCTCGCCAAGCACCGCAACGGCCCGACCAGCACGGTGACCGTCGCGTTCCAGGGCGCTACAACCGGTTCGTCGACATGGCCGGCTGACCGCACACGACTCACCGATCGCCGACGACGTCGCCACATTGCTCGACGACGAGCTGGCGGGCCTGCTGGGCCAGCACGAACGACTCCAGATCGACCAGCGCCTCATGCACCGGCACCGGTGACCACACCCACTCCCCCACCGGGTTGAGCCGGTTCTTCCCGTTCCCCTTGCATGGAACCTGCCCGACCGTGTGGATCAGGGGTGGATCCGGCGTCCGCGGACCCGGCGTCACTGCCGTCGCCGCTGCGCTCCCCGATCGGCGGCCCGGCGGTGACCAGCCCGGTCCCGGCGGTTACCGCGGCTGCCGCGAGGAGCAGCACAGCCACCCGTGGGGTGTCCACGGTCACCCGTTCGTGGAACACCGCGACTCCGATGATCATACTGAGCGCCGGATCGGCGAGAGTGATCGCGACCAGGGGCGCCGCGAGACGATCCTGGAAGGCGTTCTGGTTGAGGATGAACCCGGCCGCACCGATGCCGACGAGGGCATACAGCTGCCAGCCGGTCAACAGGCTGGACGGATCGGCGCTCAGCCTTTCGGCGCAGGCTTTCAACAGCCCGGCGGTCATCCCGTAGGTGATGCCGGTCGCCAGCCCGAGGTAGGTGGCGCGGCGCAGCGCGCGGGCGCGTCGGGCGAAGCCGACAGTCGCCGCGACCACCGGGCCGACCACGGCCACGGTCAGTAACCAGGCCAGGCTGGACGGTTCGGAGACCCCGTCGCCGGGCGTCGCGGCCAGCAGGAACACGGCGAGGCCCGTGGCGGCCAGGGCTGCCACGGCGAGATCGCGGCGGCGGGGCCGGCGCCGTTCGAACGCGGCCTCGAGCGGCACCGCCAGGAACAGCCCGCTGACAAGCAGCACCTGAACGACGGTGAGCGCGCCGAGGCCGAGTGCCAGCGTCTGCAGCCCGAGGCCGGCGACATCGGCGATCCCGCCGGCCAGCCAGAGGGGCCGACGCGTCAGCCGGAACAGCAGACGCGGATCCAGGACCTGGTGGAGTGGTTCCTGGCTGGCGGCGCGGTGTTGCAGCGCGGAGGCGCATGCGAAACAGGTCGCGGACGCGAGTGCCACCGGGACCGCGAGCACGCTCACGGCGCTGTTGCCGTGCGCGGGGCACCTTCCGCGGCGCCCGGGGCGGCACGGCCTGCGGAACCGTCCAGGCGGCCGGTGGGGCGGACCTCCCCGCCTGCTCGCGGGGCGAGGTGCTCGCGTAACGGCCCGACGCGAAGGCCGCGACCGGCGCATTCGTCGAGCAGCGCGGGGAGCGCGCCCAGGGCCGAACGCCAGGCTCCCGGGGCCGACGTGCAGTCGGAGTCGTGTAGCAGCACGGTCCCGCCGCCGACGAGGTCGCGGCGGACGGTGTCGAGAACGGAGCGCGGCGTGGCGCGGGAGCTCCAGTCCTTCCCCCAGGCTGTCCAGAGCACCGGCCGGAGCCGAAGGCGCCGGGCGGCCCGCAGCACCGCGGTGCTGAGCACGCCATACGGCGGGCGGAAGAACGCGGGCGTCTGCCCGGTCACGTCACCGACGAGATCACGCGCCCGGGCGAGGTCGTCATACGTGGCGGTCGGGCCGCGTAGCACGAAGTAGCGGTGTTCCCACCCGTGAACCGCCACCTCGTGGCCGGCCTGCACGAGGTCCCGGCCCAGCTCCGGCGCCCGGACGAGCATCGAGCCGAGCAGGAAGAAGGTGGCCCGGACCTCGTGGGCCGCCAGGGCCTCGAGAAACCGGGGGGTGGAGGTGGGGTCGGGGCCGTCGTCGAAGGTCAACGCGACGTGGCCGGGATCTCCCACGCCGGCCAGGCCGGGCACGAGCCGGCGCCGCAGCCCCGGCACCGACGTGAGCGCGGGCAGGGCGTGGACGGCCGCGACGGTCCCGGTCGCGGCGGCACCGGCCGCGGCGGTACGCCGTAGCAGGTGCCGGGGCAGGCCGCTCACCCTCGGAGCTCCGCCAGCGATCCGACCCGCATCGGCTGGCCGGCCGTCTGCCGGTCCAACCCGGCGAGGGTGGTGGCGAGCCCGCAGTCGGGCCGCTGCGCACACTCCACGAGCACGATCTCCCCTTGTCGTAGCGACGGGATCAGCGAACCGCCGCTGACGTGCTGGTTCGGAAGCACGATAGTTTCGTGCAGATACGCCGCTGTTCCCAGGTCCACCGCGTCCAGGTCGCCGTTGCTGAGGTAGAACTCCAGCGGGCGGCCACCGACCCGTTGCACGGCGGCGGCGGTGTGCCTGATCGCGGAGCGGCCACCGACGATCCCGGTCCGGTAGGGCGGGCCACCGCCGGCGTTGACCAGCGTCAGTCCCGACGCCGCCAGGGTCCGGGCGAGGTCGGGCCGGTGGTGGAGCAACGGGGCGTCCACCGCGACCGCGACCTGCCTGGCCTGCAACAGACGGACCGCGGCCGGGTCGAGACTGGTCTCCGGGCCCGGGTGGACGATGACGAAGACCTCGCCACGCCCGCCCGGCCGGGCGGCGTCGAACCCGTGCGCGACCGCGAGCTGGGTACCGACCGTCATGTTCCAGCCGACGACGACAGCCGTGGCCACGGCCACGACCACGCGCCGCGCCCAGCGGTTGCCAGCTGCCAGGGGTCCCTTCCGCCCGATGACGGCGGCCGTGCGCCCACCGACGGTGCCGGGGTGACCGTCCCGCCGTCCCGCGCCCTCGATGGCCTGGACGGCGACGGCCGTGGGGTCGGCGGCGAACAACGCCAGCCCGGCGGCTCGTTGCCGCCGGCCGCGGGGACCTTCCACCAGCTCGGCCAGGGTGGCCCGCAGCTCGGAGGGGGTGCGGATCCACGTCGAGACGCCGGCCTCGTCCAGGGCGGCCGCGTTGGTCCGACCGTGACCGGGAATCGGCCGGTAACTGGCCACGGGCAGCCCGCAGGCCATCGCCTCCAGGGATGTCAGGCCGCCGGCGTTCTCGACAAGCACGTCGACCGCCTGCATCAGGGCGGGCATGTCCTCGACCCAGCCCAACGGGCAGCCCAGCCCCGCTTCGTCCAGCCGTTCCCGTAACGCGGTGTTGCGGCCGCAGACGACCACCGGCATCGCCACGCCGGTAGCGGCGATCTCCGTGGCGGCGTGCTCGACATCGCCGACACCCCAGGATCCGGCCACCAGCAACGCCAGCCGCTCGCCGGCCGGGAGCCCGAACCGCTCCCGGGCCAGCCGACGGTCCGCGGCCGAGGCCGGGCGGAAACGGCCGGACACCAGCGGGCCGGTGATGACGACCTCCGTGGCCCCGAGCGCTCGCGCCTGGGCGGCACTGACCGCGTGCAACACGTAGTAGGCGTCGATGCCCGGCGCCACGCACAGCCGGTGGACCGAGAAGTCGGTGAGGAAGGTGAACGCCGGTACCGCCAGTGCGCCCCGCCGACGCAGTTTGCCGAGCAGCTGACCGGCCATCGGGTAGGTCGTCACGACCGCGACGGTGTCGGGCGGAAACAGAGCGCCCAGCTTCGACAGGAACGGCGTCATGAGGTTACGGGCCAGCATCGCAGCCCCGTGCGGTAACGCGGTCAGCCGGAAGAGCAGCGCGTAGACCCACGGCACGCGGTGCAGGACCGTCTCGTAGGCGTCGCGCATGCTTTCACCCAGTATCCGACCCAGCACAGTCAGAAAATCGTGGATGTCGACCTCGAAGCCGTGATCACGCAGGCGCCGCGCCCACTCCACGGCCGCCCCGTCATGGCCCGCGCCGACGCTGGCCGTGATGACCACCACCCGGCCACGCGAAGCTCCTGGTAATGGCACGGTTTCGTTTCGCGTGGACGCGGTCGGTCGCCGACGACCGAACAGCCCTCGTTTCCCGTGCCCTGTACCGCTGGTCACACGCCCCGCCCTCTGGCCCCACCGCGGATCCCACAGCGGGGCCGGAACCTCCCCGACCGGCAGCGGCCGGCCACCTCCCAAAAGTGATCACATCGGACCATGCGCATTACGCCTTCCGACGGGCCTTTCGGCGGGAAGAGCCACAAACCGGATACCGACCATAGCCGGACCACGGCCAGCGGGGCGCGGCACGTCACTCAGATCACCGCACGGACCAGGCAACGGCCCCCACCGGATCGGCGCGGGGGCCGTCGTCGCCGAGAACCTCACCGGCCTCGAGCAGCTGCTCGTCGCCCAGCAGGCCGGGCGATCGGCGGAGGTGTGGCTGTTCCCTGTCGATCGCGGGGGCCGACAGCACTCCCGTCCGCGCGGTGGCGCGCCTCGGCCCGCCGGCTCGTCGGCTGCCGACGGCGTGCCGGTGCGGCGACAGGTCGGGTTCGCCGGTCCCGCCGGCGGCGTCGTCGGCCGCGGGCAGGGTCGCCGGCACTCCACCAAACGGATACGCCACAGCCCCCGCGAACACGAAACCCGCTGCTACGAGTAGCATGAGCTCCCACAGTCGTTCAAAGCCCTGGTTGTGAACGAAACCAGGACAGCTCCAGATATTCTCCGGCCCTTCCTCTAAAACACTCCGAACAGCCGTCTGCAGCCACCGTAACTAACCATCTACAGGAACCGCGATATATTCGAAATCCTTGCTACAGCCGAGGTCATCCCACTAATGATCGAGCGAAATTACTCCCGTACATCACGTCCGTGGGCGTGGCTGGACGCCGCGAGTTCATATAAACTGATGAGCATCACCCCACGCCGCAGGCACCGCAGGAGCCACGGGCGGCTGCTCCCAGCCCTGGTCGGGCTAGTAATTGTGCTCATTACAGCAACCGGGCTCGCCGTCTACCACCATCCGTCGAGTGGACCCCGTCCACACACCGGCACATCGGCCGAAGCCTCGCGGTCAGCGGCGGTGCCGCCAACAGCGGGCATCTACGCCCACGCCGGGGCCGGGATGTTCAGCCCGGCGGTGAGCGGCGATCCGGCGCTCGTCTACGTGCCGAACCTGCGGGACGGGACGCTCACCGTGATCGACCAGAACACCATGCGGGTGATCGCGACCTACCGGACCGGGGCGGAACCACAGCACGTGGTCCCCTCATGGGACCTGCGCACCCTGTGGGTGAACAACAACCTCGGCAACAGTCTGACCCCGATCGACCCTCGCACCGGCCAGCCCGCTGGTCCGGCGATTCCGGTCAGCGACCCCTACAATCTGTATTTCACACCGGATGGTAGGTACGCGATGGTGATGGCCGAGGCAATCCACCACGTCGACTTCCGTGACCCGCACAGTTTCGCGCTGCGCCACAGCCTCGACGTCGGCACCCGGTGCGCCGGGGTCAATCACGCAGACTTCTCCCCGGACGGCTCCTACGCGATCGCCACCTGCGAGTTCGCCGGTCGCCTCGTCAAGATCGATATTGCTGCTCAGCGGGTGGTCGGCTATCTCGACCTCGGACCGCATGCCGCCCCCCAGGACATCAGGATCGAACCCGCGGGAAAGATCTGGTACGTCGCCGACATGAACGCGGACGGCGTCCACCTCATCGACGGTGACAGCTTCACGACAATCGGGTTCGTCGAGACCGGGCCGGAAACCCACGGGCTCTACCCCAGCCGCAACGACCGCTATCTTTACGTCACCAACCGCGGCGGTCACCTCATGTCCGACATGCCCCCATTCCCGCACGACGGATCCGCGGGCTCCGTGTCGGTCATCGACTTCGCCACCCGCAAGGTCGTGGTCACCTGGCCGATTCCCGGCGGAGGCACCCCGGACATGGGCAACATCAACGCTGACGGCTCCCGGCTCTGGCTGTCCGGTCGGCGCAGCAACGTCGTCTATGTCTTCGACACCGGCGGTACCGACGGCGACGATCCCGCGCGGGGAAGAATGCTGAGCAGGATTCCCGTCGGGCGAGAGCCGCATGGGCTGGCCGTCTGGCCGCAACCCGGCCGCTACTCCCTCGGCCACACCGGCATCCTGCGCTGACACAACCCGATGACTCCAGGATGCCGAAGCTTCAGCCGAACGTGCCGATCACCGTGTTTGCTGCCGGGCAATGGCCCGCTCGCTATCCGGATCTTGCCGGGCTGATCCTGCAGGCAGGTCACGAGCTGGACAACCATACCTGCACCCATCCCGCGCTGACGGAGCTGCCCGCGTCCCAGGTGAGCGAGGAGATCACGGCATGCCGTGACGTGCTGGCCCGGCTGGCGCCCGGGGAGGGCCGTTACTTCCGCCCCTCGGGCACCAGCCAGGCGACACCGTTGATCCTGACGGCGGCGGGAGCGGCCGGCTACCGGACCGTGGTCGACTTCGACTGCCGCTGCCGAAACCGGCCGGGATCAACACGAGGCCCGGCGAGGACAGCGAACCGGCCGACGAGGGCGCGCCCGAAAGATCGGAGGCCGTCCCCACACAAAGATCAGAAGTAGGCTAGTTCACAAAGAATCTTGCCTAAAAAATCTTGACAAGTTCCGCGTCCTTCATGATTGCCGAACGCTTCGGCTGCCGCGTGGACGGAGTGAACTACTGCGGCCACCACATCGATTTCGCCGAGCGGATCGCGCGCCGCCGCGGATGGGCGGACCGGGTCCGCTTCCACTTCGCGAACATGGCCCATACGCCGTTCCCCGACCAGTCGTTCGACGCGATCGTCTCCAACGAGACCACAATGTGTGTGGACATCGACGAGGTGTTCGGCGAGTTCGCCCGGCTGCTGCGCCCCGGCGGACGCTACGTGGCGGTCACCTGGTGCCGCAACGACGCCGTCGACCCCCGGTCGCCGGCCTCCCGGAAGATCGACGCGCACTACCGCTGCGCCATGCACCCGCGCAGCGCCTACTTCACCGCGCTCGCCGCCCACGGACTGGTCCCCTTCCACGTCGCGCGGCACACCGAGGCGGCGATTCCTTACTGGGAGCTGCGGGAACGGTCGTCGCTGCGCACCGGCGTGGAGGCACCGTTCCTCGAGGGTTACCGCGAGCGCAGCATCGACTATCTCGCCATCGCCGCGGAACGCAGGTAACCGATGTCGCGCGAACCGGAGAATTGCGGAGCACGGCTGGGTCCACCCGGCCAGTGTCCGCGTGCTGCGGGCCTGGCAGACCCAGTACCGGATACTGGGAATGCACGATCCGGGCCTGCTGGCCCATGTGCCTCCCGGGGCGGATCTGGCCGCGGTGCTCGACCGGCTCGCCGAGCTGGGCGTTCTGGTCGACCTGCGCGCCCACGGCGGCCCCGTGCACCTGGACCTGACCCGGTCCGGCCAGCCGCTGCGCCAGATCGTCGCCGCCGACGGCCGACCCAACTACCTGGCCTGCGCCCTGCGTGAGCTACTGCCGCTGGCCGGCGATCACGACGAGATCGTGCTGGCCCACGATCCCGAACTCGACGCCGACTACCGCCTGCTGTCCCACGTGCTCGAGATGGCCGGGGCCACCGTGCGCCGCTACAGGCTGTACTTCATCGCCATCCTCGGCCCCGGGCCGGAGCAGTCGCTGCGCGAGGACCTGCTGCGCCACTGCGTCGCACGCGCCGAACGGCTGTGCGAGAACAGCGGCGGCCCGGCCCCGGGGCACGGTGGCGAACCAGCCGACCCGCCGGGCCGGTCCGAGCTGCTCGAACTGCTCGAACGACACCGCGGCCGTCACCTGTACATCGATCCCTACCGCCTGACCTCCCACGCCTTCGGCCGGCGACGGCCCGCGCCGACCAGGCAGCTGCTGTCCGAGGCGTACCTGTGACCGGCGACGCGCCGCCGGCCGGCGACGTACAGGCACTGCTGCGCGCGAGAGCCGCCGCCCGCTTCCGCGCGGCCCGCCCGGACCTGGCACCCCGCTTCGACCTGGACAGCATCACCGGCCTGCTCGCCGCGCGAGAGGCGGTGCGCACAGCGCCGGACGACCCACCGGTGCGGGCCGTCGCCGTCCTCGGCCGCCTCGACCTCGCCGCCTGGACACGCGCGGCCTGCGAGTTCCTGCTCGCCCTACCGTCAGACCAGGCAGCGGCCTGGCAACGGTCCCTCACGATGACGATCTTCCTGGCGGGCAGCCCCGCGAACCTGCGCGAACGGTTCACGTTCGACCATGTCGCCGGGCCCTACGCCTGGCGGGGGCCGGCCCCCGCAGCGGCACACACCGGCCTGTGCCGGCTGCTGCGCACCTTCGAAGCGTCACGCCCGCTGGCCACCGACCAGGCAGTGCGGCGTATCGACCTCCCACAAGGGCCCGACGCCGCGCCCCGGCCATGCCGGGAACTGGTCGTGGAGATCGCGACCGCACGTGTCCCCGCGTCCCGCGCGCTGGTGCACCTGCACCATCTGCTGGCGGACGCGGTCCTGGGCGGCCGCATCGGCCCCGGCGACCGATTGACGCTACGGCCGGTGCCTCACATCGCGGCGACGGACCGGTCGATTCTTGCCCTGCGCATCGACCTCGACCAGCCCGGCGGGTCCGACGACTCCGACGACTCCGGCTGGTCCGGCAGGCCCGGTCAGCCGGGCCGGCCGGACCAGCCCCGGCTGCGCGCCTACGCCGCCCTCCGTCCCCCAGCTCCGCCAGCCGCCGCGCCATCGTTCGATGGGGTCCTCACCCGCGACGATGCGAGCCTTCGCTGGGCGGCCGACGACTTCGGCCATCTCGTCCACCATCGTCCCCGGGCCGTGCTCCGGGCCGCGAGCGTGAGCGATGTCGTGCGGGCCGTCCGGCTGGCGCTCGACATGGGGTGCACCCTCACCGCTCGCGGCCGCGGACACTCGGTGTACGGGCAGGCGCAGGCGGCGGACGGCCTCGTCGTCGACATGTCCGGACTGAACCGGGTTGATGGCGTGACCGCGAGCACGATCCGCGCACAGGCCGGCGCGCGCTGGGCGGACGTCGTCGACGCGGCGCTCGGGCGCAGCCGGGCCGTACCGGTGCTCACCGACGTGGTGGACACCTCGGTCGGCGGCACCCTGAGCGTCGGCGGGATCGGCGGCGCCAGCCACCGCCACGGCCTGCAGATCGACAACGTCGCGGAACTGTCCGTCGTCACCGGAACCGGGCAGCTCCTGACCTGCTCGCCCACCCGTGACCGGAGCCTGTTCCACGGGGTGCTCGGTGGGCTCGGCCAGTGCAGCCTGATCGTCGCTGCCACGCTTCGCACGGTGCCGGCGCCGCGTCGGGTGCGCTACGGGCTGCGAGCGCACCACAGCCTCGATCGCTGCCTCGCCGTACTGCGACGGCTCGCGGCCGACGACGGACCCGACTTTCTGCAGGGACATGTGCTGCTGGCCGCATCGGACAGGTGGCAGTACGCCGTCGAAACCGCCGTGTACGAGTACGGCCCCCGCTCCGACCACGATCATGCCCCCGGCACGGCGACCGGCTCCGCTGCCGGGACCGGGACCGGGACCGGCCGGCAGGCCGAGGCCCGCTCCTACCGGGACTTCGTCCATCGGATGGCCCCGGCGGAGGCGGCAGCGCGGGCAAGCGGGGAGTGGTTCCAACCGCACGCCTGGCTCACCGTGCTCATGCCCGACGCGACCGTGTCCACGCTGGCCGCATCGGTATTCGGCGGCCCCGCTCCCCGGGGGCTCACCGGACCGGCTGAACCCCGGCTGGTCGGCCTGCTGTTTCCCATCCACCCCGGCAACGCCGACGGGTCGCCCACGCCGATCCCGATGCCGGCCGGACCGGGCCCCGTGTGGGTCCTGTCGGTTCTGCGCGGCGGCCGTGCCGACGACCCCGCCGGCGCGGCGGCGCTCGTCGAGGCGAACCGGGCGACGCGCGACGCGGCCGTCGCCCTCGGCGGCACCGTCTACCCGATCAACGCGGTGCCGACGCAACCGGACTACTGGCGGGCCCACTTCGGCCAGCAGTGGCCTGGCCGCCAAGCCCTGCGGGCACGGTTCGACCCGGCCGCGATCCTCACCCCCGGATACGGGATACCGCGAGATGACGCGTGACAGAGACGGCGGGGCTCTGTTGCGTCCGGTCGGGCTGGGTCCCGGCGGAACGGGAGCGGACGCGGGCGTGTCGACGGCCACGACGGCAGCTGGATGCGCCGCATGGCTGTCGCGTGTGCCGCCAGCTCGTCCGCCGACACAGGACCCGGCCGTACCGGCCACCCGGCCGGCCCTCCACATCCGCGGAGATCCGCCAGTCGATGATGACCCGACGCAGCCGTGAACCGTCTGGCAGCCTTGCGGCTTGGGTACCAGCAGAGTCCCGTCCTGGCACTGATCTGGCACTGATCTGGCACTTCGGCGACGAGTGCCACGCCGACCGCGCCCGCGACGGCGCGGCCGAGTCGCGGACCGTCACCCTGCGGACGCCGGCCCTGTAGTCGTCCGGCTACAGGTTCTGGCCAGCCGCGAAGACCCTACATACCGCCGGGCCGGCAGCAGGTGCCCACCACCGACGCCAACTGGGTGTACCGGCTGGTCGGGATCGAGACACTCACGTTCGACAGGCACGCCGTGCTGGACCCGCGCAGTCCCGGCGGCGAACGCTCGATCCTCGGCCGCCCGGACCGGGCCCGGCGTGTCGGACCGGAAACACCGTTCGAGGGAGGCTCCCCGACAGGCAGCCCGGCTGTTGATCGTTTCCGGTTTCCGGCACCCACGCGTGACCGCCCGGCCGGGGACGCGGCCTTGAGAGATGCGCCGATACGGTGGGTCGATCTGGGCAAGAATGTACAGATGCGGATCACGATCGCCGATCGGTCCCGCGTTGAAAGCCATTGGTGACGGGGGACGGGGCCATATCCATGCTCCTTGACGACTTCACGACGGCGCCACACTCGGGCGACGCTCCCGCCGCCACGGCAAGGGGATCGCGGACCGGGCTGTCGGACGCGGACATGCGTCGGGCGGTCCGCGTTCTCGTCGTCGCCGCGGTGCGGCTCTATCGCGACTGGTTGTGCCGGTGGCTCGACGCCGACCCGATCACGGTGGTCGGCGCGGCGCCCGACGTCGCCCTGGCCGCCAGGACCGCCGGCCTGCTCCGCCCGGACGTGATCCTGCTCGACCCGCCCGCCGGCACGCCGGCGCCACTGGTCAGAGCCTTACTGATCGCCGCACCCAGGGCGCGGGTCATAGTGCTCGGGCTGCCGGAGACGCGGACCGGCGACGTCGTCCGCTGGGCGGAGGCCGGCGCGGTCGGCTACCTGCCGCTCGATGCCGATCTCGACGATCTCGTCTACACGGTGCTGAGTGTCGCCGACGGCGAGATGCCGTGCTCGCCGGCCGTCGCGGCCGGCCTCGCCCGGCGGCTGGCCACGCTCGCGAGGACGGATCCCCTTGTCCACGCGCAACGTCCACAGGCCGGTCTTGCCCCGACGGCCGCTCCGGCGACGGCCGTTCCACCGGAAGCCCCCGCCTCGGGACCGGCCCTGGCGTTGCCCTGCCCTCCCGAGGGCTGCCAGCCGGAGGAGCGCTCGCCGGCCGGGGACGCGGCGACGACGGGAGGCACGTCCCCGGGGCCGGCGGCTCCGGATGCGGCGGAAGCGGGATCCGTGCGGGCGGCCGAGCCCGCGTGGAAGACGGCATCGGCGCCCGGGCGGCTCACCCGGCGGGAGATCGAGGTCGCCGTCCTCGTCTGCCAGGGCTACGCGAACAAGCAGATCGCCACCCGCCTGCGCATCTCCGTCGCGACCGTGAAGAACCACGTCCACAACATTCTCGCCAAGCTCGGGATCGACCGGCGCGACGGCATCTGCCGCGTCCTCGGTCCCCGCGAGATCCTCCCCGCCCGGTGAGCTCCCGGCCGGGCGGCTGACCGGTGCGCGCCGCCCGCGCTCAGCCCCGCGGCCCCTCCGGCGTGATGCTCCCGGTGGGAGGATGACGTCGGTCACGCCGGGGATCCTGACCGGCGGACCGGCGATGATGACCGGCGGGTCGGGGATCGTGGCCTACGGAACGACCCAGAACCAGGTGTCCAGGTCGTCACCTGTCAGCACCGCTCCCCCCGCGCCGCGTATCAGGTTCCCCTTCAGCGTCACCCGGCACCGGACTCCCTCGCGGCTTGCGCCGAGCCGGCCCTGTAGCTCGGTCCAGCCCTGGATCAGCCGCTGGACGGCGTCGGCACCGAGGCCGTCCGGGACGAGACGTGGGCTGAACGTCCAGGTGTCGTCGCCGGCGGCCTCCAGGTCCCCGACGAGGATGGTGCTTCGCAGGCCCTGATAAGAGGTGCCGAACTCGACGGCCTGGAAGGGATGCTCGATCGTGAAGACGAACGATCCCGGGTTGAGGGTGCTTTCGTCCATCGGTTCCGTGAAGGTGACACGCAGCGGTTCTTTCCCGAAGAACAGGTCGAGGGGCCTCTTCTCGCCGACGGCCCAGTTCTTGTCCCGGATTTTCGGGCCGGCCGGCGGGACCGGGCCGTCCGCGGCGAGGGACGCCCGGAAGTGGACGGGCAGCGCCGCGGGGAACCTGGAGTCCTCAAGGGTCGCGGTCACCTGGTGGCAGGCGGCGTTGCTGTCACCGAACACCCACTCGGCCTCCGCCAGGCCGGCCGCGCCGGTATGACCGCTCGTGACCACCACGGAGCTCGCGAGCGGATTGGTGTTCGCGTTCGGTCCCGGGTCGCCGTCATATTCGCGCACCCTGTCACCGCTGATGTCCGCGGTGAACCTGATCCGCGTTTTCACCGGCTGGCCGTCCGCGTCCTCGACCGCGACCGTGAGGCGACAGCTCAGTTCACCGTTGCGCCGGCCGGTCTGGCCGTCGCCACCGGAGGCCCGCAGCCGCAGGAAGTTGCGGACGGCCAGCGCGCGGAAGCGGACCGGCAGCCGCGCGGTGGGCGGCGCGGCGGTGCTCGCCGTGGCGGGCAGGTACGCCTCGACGGTCTGTGTGCCGGCGTCGGCGCCGAGCGTCCAGGTCAGGGAGATCCGCCCGTCGCCGTCGGTCAGGTGCTCGTTGTTGTCGTTCGGGATGGTTTCGCCGTCCCGGACGAGGCTCCCGCCGCCGGTCAGGCCGAACGTGACCAGGACGCCGGGGACGGGACGGCCGAAGCCGTCCTCGACACCGACGATGATCTTCCCTGGGAGCGGCCGCCCCGGCCGGCTCTCCTGACCGTCGCCGGAGACGTAGCGCAGGGCCCGCTGGGCGCACTGGGCGTCGAACACCTGCTGGAGGTCGGCGACCCCGAGGGGACGGCTCGCGCAGTCCTCGACGCGGACGTCGGCGGCGTGAATGTCGGTGAGCGGGGGGAACAGGTCCCGGCAGTCGGTCACCGCCGCCGCCGGCGGCTCGTTGTCGCCCGTAATTCTCCACTCGACCAGCGCCAACTTGCGGTAACGATGGGTGATTCCCGCTGGCGGGGCCTGCGTCAGCTCGGTCACCGACGCCGTCGCAGCCCGGGCGGCGAACGTCCAGTGGTCGCCGGTCCGGAAGGCCCCGCCGGAGAAGCTGACGGAGATTCCCTCCTCAAGGCTGATCGGCCCGGCGTCCACAGGCACACCGAGGCCGTTGCCGTCGCCGTCCACCGTCGGGGCGGCTTTCCCGGTCGCCGACGCGGGGACGTCCCAGCGCCGCAGCCTGGGATGCTGTCCCGCGGGGACGGCGACGACCGGGGTGGCGAGCGTGACGGTCCGGGCCGCCTCGTCGACGTCGGCCACCTGTCGTAACGCCCCCGGGCTCCCCGCCAGCTCGGTGGCGTCGTCGAGGACCTCGACCCAGTCGTCTTTCCGCACGGTCAGCGCCTGGTCCTTGCCGAGGCGCGCCAGCCGGACGACCGTCGTCGTGCTCGCAGGCGGCGGGCCGGCGCCGGGTTCGAACGAGTCGATCGGGAAGACGACGGCCCCGTTGTCGCGGGACCACACGAACGTCGCGGGATGCGTGACGCCCGCTCCGCCGAGCGGGCCCCCACGGTGGATCTCCACGCGGTACAGCCTGTTCTCCAGGCCGCGATATCCGCCGTCGACGGTGAACGAGCACGGGCGCGGCGGCTCCTCGGGCTCGGTGTACGCCACGGTCAGCCGGCCGCCGCTCGCCTCGGGCGGCCAGCCGGGAAGGTCGTCCGCGCAGCTCAACGACCCCGCGTTCACCCGCTGGACGCGGATCTGGGCTACCGTCCGTATTCGGGTGGCCGTGTCCGGGCCACCCAGCGCAACCTCCCGCAGGCTCGGGTCCTCCACCGCGGTGACGTGCCTGGTCCACACGTCGAGGTAGACGACGTCGGACACGGGCAGTGATGGGCCAAGCGGGTCGGACGGATTCGGGAGCGCGATCGGCTCGGGACCCGGCAGGTCCGGCTGACCACGGTACGTCAGGGCACGCCGGAGCAGCACCGCTCCCGTCGCGGGGCCGGGGCGCAACGCGCCCGCGTCGCCCTCCAGGGTGACGCTGACCTGCCCGTTCGCGGTCTCGACGGCCTCCGTGGCCCAGTAGAACGGCCCCTCGGGCCTGGTCGACGCCACCGGCGACGCCGATGACAGCTCGACCCAGAAGCCCTCGGCGGCGGCCGAGCCCTGGGCGGCGGCCGGCAGCAGGTCCCGGCCCTCCCCGGCGGAGAGGGTGACGGTGGTGGTCGCCGGCGGTCCGCTCGATACCAGCACGCCGGCGACGGCGGCCGGGGGCGCGCCGAGCTCGAGGAGGAGGCCGTTCACATAGATCCGCCCGGCGGTGACCCCGTAGTCCAGCACGGTCCCGGTGCCGGTGCCGGTGCTGGACCGGGTCAGCGGTGTCACCAGGCCGGCCGCGTTGTCCCGGGGCGCGCCGGACGGGCCGATCACGTCGGTGGCCCGGGTGCGGTCCAGGTGATCGACGATCGCGACGTGTTCGTTCCAGTCGGCGTCGAGGGTGACCCGGCCCTGCTGGGTGAGCACCCCGCGGTTGTGGGCACGAGGGTCGAAGGTGAAGCGGGTGAAGTCGCCCTTCATCGCGAGCGTCGATTCCTCTCAGCAGGTCACCGGTCACCGGGTCACCGGTCACCGGACGGGTCAGGTCACGTAGATCAGCCGGGCCGCCATGCCGAACGGGGCGTACTCGGCGAGGCGTTCGCGCAGGTTGGCCTCGCGCTGGGGCTGTCCGAGACCCGCGTAGGCGCCGATCTCGGTGCCGTTCTCGCCGCCGGTCCGGATCTCGTCCGCGCAGGCCAGGCCGAGCTGGGCGTAGCCGGGGTCGCCGTAGCGGGTGGAGGTGAACGCCGGCACCGGCCGCGCCCGGATCGCGGCGGCCCCAGCGCTCCCGGCGGCCCCGGCGCTCCCCGCGGCCCCGGCACTCCCCGTACTCCCAGCGGTCCCAGCGGTCCCCGTGGTCTCCGTGGTCCCGGCGGTCCCGGTGACGCTGCCCGCGGCCGCCGGCGCGTCGTCCGGCAGGCAGCGGTAGCGGCGGGGTGTCGTCGACCCGGGCGGCAGGTAGCTGTACCGGACGCAGCCGCGCTGCCGGCGCTCGGCGGCCACCGGCGCGGTGAACAGGGTCTCGGAGGCCAGGGTGAGCTCACGGACGCACACCTCGCCGAACACCGTCGTGCGGACCAGCCGGGCCGGCGGCCCGGGCACGGCCACCAGCGGCGTGCCGCCCGGCCCGGGGCTCCGGGGCAGGCCCGCGACCGCCGGCAGCCGGGCCGCCCCGGGGACGGATGGCGCGTCGACCACGCTGTCGCTCACCGACAGCGATGCCGCCTCGGCGGTGACCCGCAGCGGGCCGGTGACGCACCGGTCGACGTCGACCCGGGCCCCGGCCGCCGCATCGGTCACGACGAGGCTCGGCTCCGCGGGGAAGAGCGGCCGGCCGGACTCGGGAGCGAGCCTGGGGCTCAGCCGGCGCCCCGGGACGAGCGTGCAGTGGGCGAGGCGCACCAGCCGGCGCGGCGCGTCCACCGTGACCGTGCCGGCGATCAGCAGGCCGTTGCACTCGAGCGTGGCGTCCGGGCCGTAGCCACCGACGACGACGTCGCCGATCAGCGTGGGCCGGCAGCCCGGCCCGGCCTGGATGACGAGTTCGGCGCCGGGCCGGTCGAGCCGAAGGTCCTCGGTGTACGTCCGGCTGTCGTTGATCTGGATGACGGCCCGGCGGTGCACGGCTGGCCGCCAGGCGGCCAGTGCCTGCCCGATCGTGGTGATGGCGGGGCCGTCGGGGCCGGCCGGTGTCGGCACCTCGATGAGGACGTCGAGCGCGTCCGGGTCGGCGAGCGTGTCCGGGCCGGCGAACGGGTCGAACGCGCCGGACGAGCCCGACGAGCCCGGCGTGCCGGGCGGCGCGGGCGGGCGGCGCCGGTCGTACGGGCCGCCGCCCAGCGGCGCGGGGAAGCCGTGGGTGGCGGCCGCCTCCAGTTCGCCGGGGGCCGGCGCCTGCCCGACCGGGAACGTCACCCGTCCCAGGCGGACGTCCAGCGCCACCTTGCCGGGCGGTGGGCGCTCCCAGGTCGACAGGTCACGAACGACGATCGCGCCGGCCGGCACGGGCCTGCGCTCCCCGTTCGGCAGGACGCGGACCAGATGGACGGAGGAGGCGTCGTCGAAGCCGTAGTAGTCGCCGGGCCGGCGGCACATCGCCCACGGCCGGATCGGCCCGGGCACGTGGATCTCGGCCGTGAGCCCGGTGGGGCCGGCCTCCGGGCGAGGATGGGTGAACAGCGGCGCCGGGCTGCCCAGGGGGTTCAGCGCCCATCCGAAGCAGCCGGGATCGTCCGCCGCCCCGGTGGCCGGCATGACCGGCGCCGGGGTCAGCCCGACCAGCCGGAACGCCGCCAGCCGCCACATGAACACCCCCAGCGTCCGGATCCCGTACCACCCCTGGTGAGACGTGCGGACGTCGGTGTCGACCCCGGCGCTGGTGATCGGGGACCGGACGTCGACGGTGTGGCTCGCGGTGTCGAACGGGCCGCCGACACGGTCGGCGGCGTCGGCGTCGCGCAGGTTCACGGTGCCGGCCCCGGCCAGCGCGTACGGGTCGCGCCGGCGCGGGTCCGCCTCGGGCGGGACCGGGCGCGTCCGGAGGTGGTCGAGGTGCTGGTTCCAGGCCAGGGACTCGACGAACGCCACCGCGTGCGCCGGCCACCCGGTGACGTCCCGGGCCAGCTCCGCCAGCATCGCGAGGGTGCCCTTGCGGCGCCGGTAGTGGATGGTCCTGGCGACGTCGGCCCGCCGGCGGGTCGCGACCTCGTGCAGCGGGCTCGTGCCGAGCAGGTCGCCGATGTACGGGACGACCCATTCGGCGCACGTCTCGACGAACATGTCGTCCCACAGCCCGCCGATGTCGGCGCGCACGGCGTCGACCTGCTCGCCGATCACCTCGAGCAGGGCCGCGAGCGGGCCGCCGCGTTCGGCGTCCCGCAGCCGGTACAGCGCGGGCAGCAGGCCCATCAGGTCGATCGGCTCGTCGTCGGTCATGGTCGGGTCCCTTCTCCGGCGGAGCCGCCGGGCACCGTGCGGCCCGCGAGACGAACGTCGGCGTCGGCCGGTGCCGCGAACCGGGCGAGCTGGGCCGGGCCGACCGGGACGCGGCGGACGGGCTTCCCGGCCGGCCCCGCGAGGCGCTCGACGTCGACCCGCTCGACGCCGTCCACCCGGGCGAGCACCGCGTAGACGGTGCTGAGGTGGACGTCCTCGTCGAAGTCGCGGGCGTCGAAGGCGAACGCCGCGAGCAGCGCGACGCGCGCCGCGTCCAGCACGGTCTCGGCGACCCGGCCGGGAGCAGGCGTGATCGTGGCGGTGACGGTGACGTCCACGGGCTCGTGGCCGCCGACGTCGATCCGCCGGTTCGGGTCACGGCGGGCCGCCAGGTGGGCGGTCAGGTCCGCCAGCAGCCGCGTGCCGGTGAGGACCGCCCCGTCGCGACCACCCACGGTGAGCGCGACAGCGTGCTCCTCACCGGTCCAGAACATCCTGGCCCGCGCCTTGCCGACGCCGGGGAACGCCCGCGCGGCCTCCTCGACGTCACGCAGCGACACCACCCGGTCGAAGGTCCGCACGCTCGCCGGCGCGAGGCGACGGGTCTCGGAGGGGTCCTCGGGCGGGGCCGCGCCCTGTGTCGGCAGCGGGTTGGTCACGCCGGTCAGCCCGACCGGCCTGGTCAGCGCCACGGTCAGCCGGTCCGCGGCGACGTCGCCGTCGGCCGCGTCGCCGTACCGGTACCGGGCGACGACGTTGCCCCGCCCGGTCGGCGGCCGGGCGCCCGTGACCCCGTCGCCGAACCGGACGGTCGTGGCCCGCTCCGCGTCGACGTCGGGGACGAACACGCGGTCGGACGGGCCGGTGCCGTGCAGCGTGCCGACCGGCCGCCACACGGTCGAACCGGTGACGATCTCCAGCATCGGCGCGATCCCGCCGGGCGCCCCCGCCGACCGCCGGAACATCAGCGGGCCGCGCGCGAGCGGGAACTCCTGGAACGCGGCGGACGCGTCACCGTCGCCGAGCACGTCCGCGAGCACGTCGTCGCCGTGCGACGCGGGCGCGACGTTGCCGCGCAGAGCCGCGCTCGCCCCGTCAAGCTCGCGGGGCAGCGGCGGGTCGATCGTGAGCCGCAGATACCCGGGCCCGGCCGGTGTCGGCACCGTCGGCACCACCGGTGTCGATGTCGGCGTCGGCGTCGGCGTCGCCCGGACGATCGTGGCGGCGTGCGGCCGGGCGTCGTCGTCGTCGTCGTCGATGATGATCCGCCGCCCCCGGGTGAAGCCCGCCGCGGCCGGGAGCAGGACGTGCACGTCGGTGGCGCCGGCCGGTATCCGCCCGTCGTGGACCCGGCCGGTCAGCATGACCGGCGGCCCGGTGATCTCGTGGACGATCGCGGTCCGCCGGTCCAGCGGCCCGTCCGTCCCACGGTCGCCGGCCAGGGTGACACGCGCCGCGACACCCTCCTCGACGGCGACCGACGATGGTGGCGCGGCCGTCGACGTGGCCGCCGACGGTGGTGTGGCCGTCGACGGTGGTGTGGCCGTCGACGTGGCCGGGAGCGGTAACGCCGTGAACCCGGGCGGCCAGAAGGACGTCACCGTGGCCGACCCGACCGTGGCCTGGCCTGCCGTGACCGAGCCGACCGGCCCGAGGAAGAGCGCGCGCAGGACCGTGCCCGAACCGGCTGGGACCGAACCGGCCGGGACCGAGGTGGCCGGGACCGAGGTGGCCGGGCTGACGACCGCGATCGTCGATCCCGCGGCCAGGTCGCCGGGCGCCGCGTCGAGCTCGATGCTCCGAGCGTCTGTCGGCACCGCGAAATTCGTGCCGTAGGACGCCCAGCCGACCGTCGGGAGCGCGGACGCTCCCGCCGGGTACATCCCGGGAGTCGAGACGTTGACGCTGCCGGGCGCCGCGTGGCCGAACAGGCGGAACGACCGGCCGAGTGGGTGCAACGCCCACCCGGCGTAGTCGGTGAGGACCGGCGTCGACCAGCGGATCATCGTCCGGGGCTCGCCCCCGTCGTCCACCGTCTCGACGGCGGCGACGGTTCTCAGCTCGACCTCGGTGCCGGTCCCGGTGCCGGCCCTGATCCCGGCCGGCGCGGACGCGGCGGGGGGCACCAGGAGGAACGTCGCCCCCGGATCGGGTACCGGCGCTCCGGGTGGCAGCAGCCCGCCGTCGGGCCACGGCGGCGGGCCACCGGCCGGGAAGCCGCCGGCGGGCGGAGCGGGCACGATGCGGACGGTGTTGAGCCGCGCGTCGGCGTCGACCGGCGCGTCGGTGGTGAAGATCTTCGGCGGCCCGCCCCCCGCCGGTCTGCTCTGTACCCGCAGGCCCGCCGGCAGCGTCAGGGCCGGCCCGTCGTCGGCCACGGTGAACGCCAGGTCCACGGTGGCGGCGGCCCCGGGCCGGGGGCGGTGGCCGAGCAGGCCGGCCAGCCTGTGCACCGAGTCCGGCAGGACGGCGGTGCGCAGGTAGTTCTCGGTGGCGATCCGCTCCTGGTAGAAGGTCAGGATGTCGGCGACGTACGCCCACAGGTCGAGCAGGACCATGCCGGCGTCGTCCGGGGCGCGCGACGTCCAGCCCGCGAGCTCGGGCCGCCGGGCGACGGCCCGCCGCAGCTCCCGCAGGAACGCCGGATGGTCCCCGATCCGGTAGTCGATCCTCGCCAGCCCGGGGCGGTTGGCCGGCTGGTTCGGGGGCGGGCTCACAGGCCACCGCCGAGGTCGAGGCGCAGCACGCCGTTCTCCGGCCGGTCCGGGTCGTTGTCCAGCCGGATGACCTCCCGGGGGCCGGCCTCGACGGACCCGCGGTCGAGGTTGGCGGCGGTGACCGGCCGGTCCGGGTCCGGGTCGTCGTCGTGCAGCCGGGCGAACCGGCGGACGTCGGCGGAGGCGACGCCGGCCACGTCCAACACCCGCGCGTAGAGCCGGCCCAGCGTCAGCGGCTCGCCGAAGGTGAACCCGTCCGGGTGGAACAGCCCGCGCCGCCCGCCGGGCAGCGCGGCGGTGCCGAGCTCGGCGGTCAGCGCCCGTTCGACGTCCGCGCGCAGGTGGCCGGGGGCGACGCAGATGTCGATGTCGATCGCGAGCGGGACCTGGGAGGCCCCCCGGATCTCCAGGTCGTAGCCGGCCTGGGCGAACCCGCCGACGAACGCGGCGATCCGCGCCGCCAGGTCGTCGGACAGCTCGGCCCGCCCCGCCGGGTCGACCGTGAGGAACACCGTGTGCCAGCTTCCGGTCCAGCGGAAGTCTGCGACCGCGCGGGACACCTCGGGCAGGCGCATCGCGACCTCGGCGTAGTCCGCGGCCGTGACCGCCCGCAGCTGCGTGGCCCGGAACGCGGCCGGGGCGAGCGCCCGCACCACGTCCACCGGTTCGGGTGCCGCCCCGCCCCATGCCGGCAACGGGTTGCGCACCCGGATGATCCCCGACGGTGGCTCGGCGGGCACGCCGGAGCCCGCGACAGCCAGCGGCACGCGCTCGGCCGGCTCCGGCTCCGCCGTGGACGGGGCAGACGTGGGCGAGGCAGGCGCGGGCGAGGCAGGCGCGGGCTCCGCCGCGGGCGGGGCGAGGTGGACGAGCGTGTCCGCGCCGACGTTCCCGTCGGGGCCGACGCCGATCCGGTAGGTGACGTCGATGACGGCGCCGTCCGGCGCGGCGGCCCCGCACCCACCATCACCGAACCGGACGACGGCCCGCCCCTCGTCGTCGGTCTCGACGGTGACGTGCCGGTCGAACGGGCCGGAGGTGAGCAGATCCCCTCCCGGCGCCGGCTGCCACCCCCGCGGCGGCGGGCCGGTGGACGTCGTCAGCCGGCTGATCTGGGCTTCGGCCTGCCTCGGGTCGACGTCACGCAGCGCGGCGGCGGGCGTGCGCCGGTCGCCGGGCGGCACGCGGAAGCTCAGCGGCCCGCGGTCGAGGCGGAACCGGTACGGCCGGGGGCCGGTGCGGATGCCGGCCGGCCCGCCGGTGTCGGTCACGGTCCGGCCGTGGTCGGCGAGCACGATGTTTCCCCGCGCCACGCCGAGGGGCGCGACCGGCGTGCCGTCCGGGGTGCGGCCCGACAGCGGCAGCGGGAAGGTGAGCGCGTCCGCGTCGGCCCACCGGACCCTCGTCAGCGCCAGCGGCGCGGACCTGCCGTCCGCGCCGGTCGTCCCCAACGGGTCCGTGGCCGACTCGACGGCGGTGAGCCGGACGACCTGGCGGTGGGCCGGATCGGCGTCGGCGGCGAGCCCGGTGACCGGGTCGCGGATCTCCTCGAACAGCAGCAGGTCCCCGACGGCGAGCGGCAGCGTCGCCCCGGCCGGCGATGTCGTCCCTGTGGTCGTGGCGGCCTGGTTCACCGGGTCCGCGTTCACCAGGTCCGCCGCGGTCGCGCCGGCCGGCAGCGCGCACTCCAGGCTTCCCCAGGCGTGGATGTCGATCGTCCCGAGTTCCGGGTGCAGTGCCAGGTCCGTGACGGTCTCGAAGACGGCGGCGGCGGCCTCGACGGCGTCGGCGGCCACGTCCGCCGGGAGCAGCGCCGGGTACGGCGGGACACGCCGGCCGAGCGGGCGGTCCAGCGCCGGCAGCACCCGGGTGCCCGCCGGCAACGTCCCGGCACCGGCGCCGGCTCCCGGGCCGGCGGGGCCCGTGCAGTCGACGTGGACGAAGACGCGGGCGGACGCCCCGTCGTGCATGCGGTAGTCGACGAGCCGGGCATGGCGGCGCACGGAGATCCGCTGCCGGGCGGTCGATAGGAACGCCTCCCGCGCGACCGCGTCCTGGTAGTAGCTGAGCTGGTCGCCGACGTAGGAGAGCAGCTCGACGAGGGCGATGCCGACGTCCGCCGGCTCGCGTTCGGTCCAGCCGGGGACGAGCAGCGCCAACCGGTCGAGCAGCGCGCGCCGGAAGCTCGCGTAGTCCTTCGCCAGGTAGTCGACGACCGGCGACGGGCCGGTGGCCGCGGGCTCGCCGGGTGTCGGCCCGCAGTCGAAGCGGCTCGGGCAGCCGGCCTTGAAACTGAACGCGCAGACGGCGTAGGCGGGGTCGAGATGTTCGCTGTCGATACGCAGCGTGTACGGCGAGAAGTCACCGGCCCGGTCCACCTCGACGACAACATGGTCAACGGGGCTGTGCAGACCGACGGGGCTGACTGGGCCGACTGGGCCGACTGGGCCGACGGGACCGCTCGGGCCGAGGGGG
>NZ_CEVIVC010000037.1:4309-7609 GCF_982290645.1 Protofrankia sp. CiP1_Cm_nod4 | reverse complement strand
AGGAACTCGGTGGCGGTGGCCAGCGCGTCGCTGTTCGGCAGGAACACCAGGCCCAGCAGGCCGCAGCCGAAGTCCGGCCGGTTGACCCGCTCCCCCGGGTTGGTGAACAGCACCTGAAAGATCATGTCCCGGACGTGGTCGTCGGAGTCGGTGCCGGCCACCCGCCCGGTCGCGTCGACGTGGAACGGGTGGTCCAGCCGAAAACGCCGCTCGGGCGCGCCCATGTTCGCCACGGTTCTCCCTCCTTGCTTCCCAGCCGGTTTTCACCCGGTTCTCACAGCGTTATTTCCAGTCGTTTCCAACAGCGCTTCTCAGCCGGTTTTCACGGCGCTGGACGTGAGGCCCGACGGGGGCGTCATCGGCGCGGCCGGCGGCGCCGGGGTCACCGGGCCGACCGGTGACGACTGCCCGGGATGCATGTGCTTGCTGAACTCCTTCGCGAAATCCTTGAGGTATTTCTCAAGGGCGTCGCCGAACGCCAGCGGGTGGGCCGCGTCCTTCGTCAGTTCGATCTTCCCCGCGTCCACCACCACGCTCTTCGCGGCCTTCACCGTCACGGTTCCGCCGGAGATGTCGACCGTGACCGTGTTCTTGCCGTCGGCGTCGCCGACCGTGATCTTCTTGTGCTCGTCGTCGATGGTGAGCAGCAGGCCGTTCCTGGTGCGCAGCAGCACCATCGGCGCCTCGGCCGGGCTGCCCTCGCCGTCCTTCGGCAGCCCCCCGTCCGACCACCAGCAGCCGGTCCAGACCGGACGGCAGACGTCACCCGCCTCGAACTCGATCCACACGCCCGCCTTCTCCGGCGGCATCACGAACAGGCCCACCTCCGGCCCGGCGTACGGCAGTGCGGGCAGCGCCCAGCCCGTCTCGACCGAACCGAGCAGTTCGGGCACCACCGCCCTGATCCGGCCGAGGTTGTCCGGGTCGGTGTTCCTGGTGACGAACCCCCGGTACTTGCCGTAGTAGCGGCCGCCACCGCCGGCCGTGACACCGCCGTGCTCCACCGCGGACATGGTCATCGGGACCGCGTCTCCTGTCCTCGTCATCGCTCCGGCTGGATCGCTCCGGCTGGAACGCTCCGGCTGGAACGTTCCAGCCGGGCGGGTTGTCCCGGCCGGGCTTTGTTGTCCCGGCCGGGCTTTCAGGTGTTGGTCTCGTCGTCGAAGGACTCGCGGCCGGTGACGCCGGTCGCGTTGCGGCGAGCGGTGAAACGCTGCGTGTACCCGTCGGGGGTGAACGTGTGCAGCACCTGTTCGACGTAGTAGGCGCCGCTGAGCATCCGGCCCACGCCCCGGATCAGCACCGGGCGTTTGGCCCGCAGCACCCGGCCGTACGCGGCGGTGTTCACCTCCCCCTCCGCGACGACGGCCCACGACGACCGGTCCACCGCCGCCTGTGCCAGCGTGGTGAGCTCGCCGTCCTCGAACAGGCCGGCGCCGGCGAGCAGGACCGTGCGCGCCGTGCCGTCCGGCGCCGTCGACGCCGCGCCCAGGTCGCGCAGGCCCGACCGGTCGACGGTGACCGCGGCCTCGGCGCCCGCGCGGACGTCCACCCCGCCGGCCGTCGCGGTCGTCGGGCGCACCATGTCGAACCGGGCGGTGAACGCGTCGACGTTGGTGGCGGGACCGAGGTTGACCGACAGCACCCCCTGCGCGGCCGCGTCGAGCTTCGGCGGGTGGAAGTGCCCCTCCAGCGCGCCGGAGGCCGGGTTGGCCTCGACATAGCACTCGTAGCCGTTGCGGACGGCGAGCCCCCGCAGGAAACCGATGTCGGTGCCACGCTGGATCGTGGTCATGTCCTTCTCCGGCCGGGCCGGCTGCGTGGCGGTGACGTCCGCGGTCAGGCCGTGCTCGCCGAAGAGGGTGCTGGCGATGTCGCTGTCGGCCACGTCGGGCCAGGCCCGGACGGTCTCGGTGAGGTTCATCAGCACGCTCGGGTCGGCGCCGACGACCCGCAGCACCGAGCTGCCCGGCCGGGACGACACGGACAGCTCGACGTCGATCACCCGGGCGTCGATCAGCGGCTGGGCGTTGCCCGAGCCGATGGTGACGTCGACGGCGACGGGGGTCAGCCGGGTGAACACCTCGTCGTCGAGCACGCTCCAGCCGGAGCCGTCCGGCGCCACGTCGACGGCGATCTCGATGCGCACCATGTCGGCGAGGTCGGTGTGTTCCTCGACCTCGATGCGCCGGATCGCGGCGACGATCTCCGCGCCGGCCGGTGCGCCGTCCACCCGCAGCTCGTAGGAGATCGTGGTCATCGGCCCGCCCCGCCGGCCGGCCCGCCGGAGCGCCGGGGCGGCGGGCCGGCGGCGGCCGGCGGGATCACGAGAATCCGGCCGCTCTCGGCGACCAGGTCGTCCGGCCACAGCGCCCGGTTCGCGTCGCAGATCCGCCAGAACCGTTCCGGGCTCCGGTAGACGTCGTCCGCTATCCGGTCCAGCCGGTCGCCGCGGATCACCCGATAACCCTGGATGGCCGTCACCGGCGGTATCTGCCGGACACCGACATAGCGGACGACCTGGCCGTCCGGCAACGTGTGCTCGTGGGTGGGCACCCCGGCGTAACGGCTGTCGCGGGCGAACACGGCTTTCTCCTTCTCCTTTTCGGTCTTTCGATGACCACGGGTCCTCCGATGGCCACCGGCGGCTCAGCCGCCGCGCAGGAACACGGTGCGGATGCCCTGTTCGTTCTCGCCCTCCTGGTGACGGCCGGCGTGGGCCTCCTTGCTCTTCTGGTAGCTGATGAACGCGTCCCGGCCGATGTCCCCCGCCGGCAGTTCCAGGTAGGTCAGCACCTGCAGGGTCAGCTCGACCTTCGCCCGGACCGGGTTCAGCAGGGAGTCGAACGCCTCCTCGGTCACCGAGAACCCGGTGACGTCGACCGGTACCACCCGCGACGGCCCCCAGACCAGCAGCACCAGCGGCACCTCGGCGTCGCTGACCTGGACGGCGCCCTTCGCGGCCTGTTTCTCGATCTTCTCGGCGGCCAGCGCCGGCGGGTACATCAGCAGCTCGAGCAGGGCCAGCGCGGGGTAGAGGCCGTGCTCGGCGACCGTCCGGTTGGCGTTGGGCGCGTCGAGCTGGTCGGCCGCCTCCAGCTCGATCGTCATCGCGATCGTCTCGATGGGTGGGCCGCCGACCTTGAGCACGCTCTGTTTAGCGGCCCCGGCGGACTTCTTCGGCTCCGGCGGGCTGCGGTCCGCCAGCGTCCGGCGCATCGAGTCCGCGTTGTACTGAAACATGATCACTCGGGACGCCCGCGCGCCGGTCGCGCGCGAGTCGTAGACCGCCAGCGCCCC
>NZ_CEVIVC010000037.1:0-4046 GCF_982290645.1 Protofrankia sp. CiP1_Cm_nod4 | reverse complement strand
TACTGTTTCTGCCGGGTACGACCCTCCCCCTTCTTCACCCGCTCGACAGTCCAGCCTTTCTTGATCTTATCCAGTATTTCGCCGACCCCGAGGACAACCTCGCCACGGGCAAGTCCGCCCTTGGGGAGATCGCTGTCGTGAAGCGTTTCCTTTCCACGCGGGCTGAACTTCTGCTGACCAAGAGACCTCGGCAGCTCGATGTCCTTGTAAATGTCAGGATCCTTGTACCAGTACATCCCGATGGCATTTTTCTCCACGTCGCCCGTTTCATTGCCTTCTCCCTCGGGCGCCGGCCCGGGTACGTAACGCTTCGTCTTCTGACCGCCGCCCTTACCCTTCGTCGTGCCGGGCTTCTTCTTATTCGTCGCCGGCTTCGCCTTGGTCGGGTTCATTTCGGCGACGATGTCCCACTCGTCGCCGGCGGGCATCGCCGTGAGCACCTTGAACCGGTGTTCCCCGCGGAGTTCCGCGAGTGTGTCGCGCATGCCGTCGTCGTCCAGCGGGTTCTGCTCGGACTCGACGACGACCTTGCCGATCGCGTCCATCGCGGCCTGCCAGCGCTGCTCGTTCTCGGGCCGCGGCGGCGTGCCGTCGGCCGCCGGGTCCTGCTTGCCGGTGGCGGGTTTCCCGCCGGCCGGCTTCCCGCCGGGAGCCTCCACGTGTTTCGGGTCGGCGTCCGTGCCGCCGGGCGGGGCGCCGTCGGACCATTTCCCCTTCTTGTCCGCGTCATCGGACGCCTTCTTCGGGACGTGGTCGTTCATCAGGTCGGTCATGAACTTGTCGGCCGAGAACTCCACCGGCGTGAACGTGATCTCGGGGAACCGGTCCGAGCCGATGACGTAGTCGACGTCCGCCCCGATGCCGAACTCGCCCGGCAGCGGGTACTCGAGCTGGCCGATCGGCCACGTCCACTTCTTGTCCGGTGCCGGTGACCACCACGGGCTGTCCAGCTCGACGAACAGGTCGCCGCCGAGGGCGAGGAACGGCTGCGCGGCCAGCTCCAGGTGGCCGTGCAGGAAGAACTCGCCGCTCTTGCCGGCTACCGGGTCGGCCTTCTCCCGGTAGCCGATGGTCGGGGTCGCCTCCACGTATCCCCGGATTCCGGCGAGCGCGTTGATGCCGACGCCGGCCTTGATGTCGTGGCCGAGCAGTTCCACCCCGGCGCCGCCCTCGGCCCGCAGCCGCAGCCCGGCGAACGCGGAGATGTTCAGCGTGCCCGCCACGCTGAACGCGTTGAGCACGGCGGGATCGGTGGAGTAGCGGCCGAGAACCCTGATGTCCCGCAGCACGCCGGGGCCGAGTTTCGCCATCGCGTCCAGCCCGACGTTCGCGAACACGAACACGTTCCCGACCAGCGGCACGCCGTACAGGGCGCGGGCCTCCAGCGTGAAGACCCGGCGGATGTAGTCCCGCTGGGCGAACAGCTCCACCTGAGCCGGCGGGGCGATCTCGCCGTCCACCGTGACGTGCCCGGCGCCGTCGACGATGACCCGGGCCTTGCCGGTCAGCCAGTCGGAGAACCGGAAGTCCAGCGTCCCCCAGCCCGCCAGCGCCCGCGGCCCCGGCCGCGCCTTCGGTGCCGTCGCAGCCGGCTCCGGCGCCGGCGCCGCGGCGGGCGCGGGGGCCGCGCCGGGACCGGCAGGGCCGGCCGTACCCGCCTCCTGTGCGCTCGCGACCAGCGCGTCCGGGCCGAGCTGCTGGCGGGCGACGTCCCGGGCGGCCGCCGCGTCGGTGACGAGCAGCGTCACCTCGCCGCTGAGCTTCTCCGTGTCGTAGCGGACCTTCCCGGTGATGTCGACGACACCACCGGCGAACACGAACAGCGCGTTGCCGGAGAACCTGGCGAGCCGCACCGGGATCTCGGCCCGGCCCGACAGCACGCCGGCCGGATCCCGGGTGATCTCCGCCTGCACCGAGGCGAGCCCGCCGATCTGCACGTCGGCCGACGCGTCGAACGTGACGGTCTCGTTGGTCAGGCCGAGCGTCCCGCGGCCGCTGAGAAAGCCGCCGAGGGCGAAGGAGACCTCCGGCACGGCCAGGGTCAGCGTGCCGTCCGCGAGCTCGTTCGTCGGGTTCGGCAGCTTCAGCCGGTCCAGCCCCACCCAGCCGAGCGCGCCCGCGTTCTCCTCGATCCAGCTGGTGACCGACGACGGCCGGGGCAGCACCTTCCCACCGACGGCCAGCGAGGCGTAGCCCGTCACCGTGGAGCCGGCGACCGCCACCACGAGCATCGGCTCCACGCCGGCCGACCGGACCGGCAGCAGGAACGGATGGGTCAGCGCGATCGCCTGGGCCTGGTTACCGGCCGTCTCATAGGCGTCCCCGCGGCGCCGCATGGTCAGGACGCCGGCGGCCAGCGAGCCGAACCGGACGTTGACGGGACCGCCCTGCCGTCCCCGCGCCTCGAGGTAGGCGGCCACCGGGGCGGGCGGGGTGAACGTGCCGGTCCCGGCCAGCGACACCTCCTCGGCGGGCATCGCGGCCGGCACCTCGGCCGAGGCTCCGGCCGGCGCCGTGCTGACACCGCCGACGCCGGGGCCACCGGAGCCGGCGGTTCCGGCGGGGCCGGGACCGGGGCCGCCGGAACCGGTGGCCGCGCGGAGCTGGCGCTGAACGGCCTGGTTGCTCCCGCCCGGGACGGCCGGGGCGGGACCGGCCACGGCCGCCGCGGCGTCCGCCCGGGTGGTCACCACCGGCTCACGCTGCCCGGCCTTACCGGCCCAGAGGCTGGCGCCGACCGCCTCGACGGCCGCCCCCGGGCCGGTGGGCGCGGCGTCGACATGCCGCGGCGGTGGCGTCGGGCGCGGCACCGCCGCCGGCTCCGTCACCTGGACCGCGCTAGCCACGGCCGTCACCCGCCGCGGTGGCGCGCCGGACGCTCTCGGCGATGCGCCGCGCGACCGTCGCCGCGATCCACCTGTCGGTGTCCGCCCCGCCGCCGACGTCGCCGTCCACACCGCCGGGCCGGCGCGCCGGGGCCGGCGCGGCGCGGCCCGGCACCGCGCCGTCCGGCGCGCCGGCCAGCGCGCGGACCAGTTCCTCGCTGATCATCTGACGGAGCCGGTCGGCGCGGGCGGCGTCCATGCTGACGCCGGACAGCACGATCCGGCCGATCTCGACGTCGACGGCCGCCGCCGGGCCCGGAGCGCTCATGGCCGGGCCAGCCTGCTCATGGCTGGGCCAGCCTGAGGTAGGGGCCGAACTCGGCCGGGGTCGGCTCGCGGTCGGTCTTGGCGTACTCGCGGATCGCCGCGCGCATCACGTGTTCCATGCCGACCGCGCCGTTCGCGCCCGCGGCCAGGAAGCACGCGTTCACCGCGATGGTCGCGATGTTGCCCCCGGAGATCTCCAGCCTGGCCAGCGCGGGGAGGTCCAGATCGTCGGCGACGGGCACCGAGGGCGGGAACGCCCGCCGCCAGATGTCACGGCGGGCGGCGGCGTCCGGGAACGGGAAGTCGACGAGGAAGCGCAGCCGGCGCAGGAACGCCCGGTCGATCGCGCCGCGCATGTTGGTGGTGAGGATCGCGAGCCCGGTGAAGTCCTCCATCTGTTGCAGGAGGTAGTCGACCTCGATGTTGGCGTACCGGTCGTGGCTGTCACGGATCTCCGACCGGCGCCCGAACAGCGCGTCCGCCTCGTCGAACAGCAGCACCGCGCCCGCCCGGCGCGCCCCGTCGAACACCCGTGCCAGGTTCTTCTCGGTCTCGCCGATGTACTTGCTGACAAGGCCCGCCAGGTCCACCCGGTACAGGTCGAGCCGCAGCTCGGCGGCGATCACCTCGGCGGCGAGTGTCTTGCCGGTACCGCTCGGCCCGCAGAACAGCGCGGTTATGCCACCGCCCCGGGCAAGCCGACGGCCCATGCCCCAGTCGTCGTAGACCCGGGCCCGGTGGGCGACCTGCGCCGCGATGTCGGTGAGCTGGCCGAGCGCGACGGCGGGGAGCACGATGTCCGCCCAGGACGCCCGAGCCGGCAGCTTGCGGGCGAGTCCGTCCAGCGCGCCGCCGGCGTAGGCCCGCGCCTCCTCCCAGACGGCCTCTTCCCAG
>NZ_CEVIVC010000036.1:28004-40816 GCF_982290645.1 Protofrankia sp. CiP1_Cm_nod4 | reverse complement strand
CCCTCGAGAGCTGGCCGTCACGCGGGGTCCGCGATCTCCCACGAGATCGCGGACGAGAAGCACCCACACCCACACCCCGGCGAAAAATTTGGGGACCCCTACCTCGAGAGCTGGCCGTCACGCGGGGTCCGCTCCGTGGGGGCGCGGGTTCGTCGGAGGCGGGCGCGAGTGCTCGTCCGCGTCCGGACGAGGGCAACGTCAGCCGGTTCGTCCCACGGGTCGATGCGTCTGCTCCTCGGGACGGCTACTGCGCGGGGCGACGGGTGGGCTCGTGCGTTCCGGGGTCGGGACGGCGCCTGGGCCTGGGCTTGCGCTGTGCGGGCTTGCGCTGCGCGGAAGTGGGGCGGTCGGGCTCGACGCGGCCGGAGGCGGGGTGGTCGGGCGCGGGGCCGCTGGCGGTGGCGCGGGCGCGGGCGGGGCCGCGGACGACCACGGTGCCGGCCGCGCGGTCGTGGGTGCCGCGCAGGTCCCGGTCCCAGATGAAGGCGGGGATGGCCAGGGCCAGCAGCACGGTGCGGACCGCGCTCCAGAACCATCCCGCCGGGCGGTGGTCACGCACCCGGACGACCCGGATGCCGATCACGCGCATCCCGATGGTCTGCCCGTTGACCGCGACCAGGACGAGCTCCTCCAGCAGGAAGGCAAGATAGACGGCGAGCCCCCGGGCATTGACGGAGTAGTCCAGCCCGAGCAGCACCGGGACGCCGGCCAGCAGGTTGGCGATGACGGCGTCCATCGCGAACGCGGCCAGCCGGGGACCGGCGCCGACCGCCGAGCCGGGGCCGTCCGCCGGCAGGCCGAGGCGGACACCGGGCGGGGTGTCCCGGGGAAGTTGTGGACCTTCCAGCCAGTTTCCGAGTGCGCGTCCCACGGCGTAAGCCTATGCCCGGCCCCGGGCCCGGCGACCGTCCCGAAAATCCAGTCGCACAGAGTAACAATTTCCTGCCGTGTTACAGTCGCGAAACGACTTCGTCATGTTTGCGGAACCATATGGCGTTACGGTCCGCATCTGGGCATGGCGTATCCTTTCTGTCCACACGGCCATGAAGCTCCCTTGGAGGGTGGATGTTCACAAACGCCGAGGACGTACTCCGCTACATCACGGACCAGAACATCGAATTCGTCGACGTTCGTTTCTGCGACCTTCCTGGGATTCTGCAGCACTTCACGATCCCGGTCGAGGTCTTCTCCGCGTCGGTGTTCACCGACGGCCTGATGTTCGACGGGTCCTCGATACGCGGGTTCCAGGCGATCCACGAGTCCGACATGCTGCTGTTGCCGGATCCGACGACGGCCTTCGTCGATCCGTTCCGTGAGCACCGGACGCTCGCGATAACCTTCTTCATCCATGACCCGATCACCCGGGAGGAGTACTCCCGGGACCCGCGCAACACCGCGAAGAAGGCCGAGGCCTACCTGCGGGGCACCGGTTTTGCGGACACCGCCTACTTCGGCCCGGAGGCGGAGTTCTACATATTCGACGACGTACGCTACGACTACAGCCCATACGGCTCCCTGCACGCCGTGGACTCCATCGAGGCGGCCTGGAACACCGCCCGCAAGGAGGAGGGCGGGAACCTCGGCTACAAGCCCCGGTACAAGGGCGGGTATTTCCCGGTCCCGCCGACCGACCACTTCACCGACCTGCGCTCGGAGATGACCCGGACGCTGATCAGGGCCGGGATCACCGTCGAGATGCAGCACCACGAGGTGGGCACCGCCGGGCAGGCGGAGATAGACATCCGTTACGACACCCTGCTGCGGACCGCCGACAACCTGATGCTCTACAAGTACATCATTCGCAATGTCGCGGTCGCCCGTGGCAAGACCGTGACCTTCATGCCGAAGCCGCTCTTCGAGGACAACGGCTCCGGGATGCACGTCCACCAGAGCCTGTGGCAGGGTGACGAGCCGCTGTTCTACAGCGAGAGCGGCTACGGCGGCCTGTCGGAGCTCGCCCGCTTCTACATCGGCGGGCTGCTGCACCACGCGCCGGCGCTGCTGGCGTTCACCAACCCGACCACGAACTCCTACCGGCGGCTGGTGCCGGGTTACGAGGCACCGGTCAACCTGGTCTATTCGGCGCGTAACCGTTCGGCCAGCTGCCGCATACCGCTCAGCGGCGTCTCGCCCAAGGCGAAGCGGATCGAGTTCCGGGTCCCCGACCCGAGCTGCAACCCGTACCTGGCCTTCGCCGCGATGCTGATGGCCGGCCTGGACGGGATTCGTAACAAGATCGAGCCGCCGGACCCAATCGACAAGGACCTCTACGATCTTCCCCCGGACGAGCTGGCGGCCGTGCCGCAGGTGCCCGGATCGCTGGAGAAGGTGCTCGACGCGCTCGAGGAGGACCACGAGTTCCTGACCGACGGGAACGTCTTCACCCCCGACCTGATCGAGACGTGGATCGACTACAAGCGCAAGAACGAGGTCGACGCGATCCGGCTCCGGCCGCATCCGTACGAGTTCCAGCTCTACTACGACATCTGATCCGCTACGGTATCTGATCCGGTACGGCATCTGACGGGCCGGCGCCCCGGTCCCGGAGCGGATCCCGGGCCGGACGCACGATCCCAGAGGCCCGGCGGGACATCCGGCGGCCGGGGCCGGCGGCGGGGACATCCCGCGCGCCTACCCCGCCCGGCCGGTAATTCGGCCGGCCCGCCGCGGGCGGCCGCCACGGCCGGGCCGCCCGGCGGTGGCGGCGGGGAACAAACACGACCGGAACACCGGCGGCGGGACGTTGGCATGGCCGTTCCGTCGCCGGCCGCCCGGGGGGCGAAAACGGCTCCGGAACACCCGGGAAAACACATTGACCGGAAATACATGATTGATCGGGAATTTACCGTGCCGGAACGGCACGGAAACCGTGCCCGGCGAAGATCCGGACGGACCCTCCTGGCACCCGCGGCCCGGGTCGAAACAATCCGCAGGTGCGCGACGAGAAACTCCGCTACGTGCCATGCCAACCACGGGGAGTACGAGTGAGTTACCAGGCCGAGTACATCTGGATCGACGGCACCAGGCCGGAGCCCCTGATGCGGAGCAAAACCCGCATCATTGCCGACGGTAAGGAACCGGACATCTGGGGCTTCGACGGCTCGAGCACGAACCAGGCGCCGGGATCCAACTCGGACTGCGTCCTGCGGCCCGTGTTCACCTGTCCGGATCCCCTGCGCGGCGGGAAAAACGTCCTGGTGCTGTGCGAGGTCGAACTGACCGATTTCACCCCGCACCCGACCAACACCCGCGCGTTCTGCCGCCAGGCCTACGAGAAGTACGCCGACCAGCAGCCGATGTTCGGTATCGAACAGGAATACACCTTTTTCCAGCAGGGCCGGCCGTTGGGCTGGCCCGAGGTGGGCTATCCGGCCCCCCAGGGCCCCTACTACTGCGGTGTCGGCGGCGAGAAGATGGTCGGCCGGGCGATTGTCGAGAAGCACACGCAGGCGTGCCTCGACGCGGGCCTCGCCATCGAGGGCACCAACGCGGAGGTCATGATGGCCCAGTGGGAGTTCCAGATCGGGGTACTCCCGCCGCCTGCCATCGGCGACCATATATGGGTCGGCCGCTGGCTGCTGCACCGGATCGCCGAGGATTTCGACGTCACCGTGTCGTTCGCGGCGAAACCGATTCCCGGCGACTGGAACGGCGCTGGCGCGCACACCAACTTCTCCACCAGGGCCACCATGGAAAGCTGGGACGCCATCGTCACTGTGTGTGAGGCACTGGGCACCCGCGTCCTGGAGCACGTGAAGAACTACGGGGACGGGATCGAGCAGCGGCTGACCGGTCAGCACGAGACCGCCCCGTACGACAGGTTCTCCTGGGGCGCTTCCGACCGCGGCGCGTCGGTCCGCATCCCGTGGGCGGTGGAGAAGGCCAAGAAGGGCTGGATCGAGGACCGCCGGCCCAACGCCAACATGGACCCCTACCTGGTCACCGGCCTGATCGTCGACACCTGCTGCAGCGCGCTGGCGGGCACCAGGCCCAGCCTGGCCATCCCCGGCCAGAAGGAGCCGGCGGACGCGGTCCTCACCGTCTGAGCCGCCACGGCAGACCCACAGCCACGGCAAGTCCCACAGCGGCTCCCATTGCGGGCCCGCTGTGGGCTCACGGGCTCCCCACGGCGGCCCCTGGCGGCCGGCGGCCCCTGGCGGCCCGCGCGCTGGCCAGCTCCGCGGCAGCCGTGGCAGAACCGCGACGGCTACCCGTCCGCTCCGGCCGGGTAGCCGTTGTCCAGTTCGCGGGCGAACACCGCCTCCACCACCGCGCGGGCGTGCGCGCCACCGCGCCGGTAGTCGCCCACCAGCGTCTCGGCCCTGTCCGCCGGACAGCCGAGCGCGCCGGCGACCTGGGCCAGCGCCCGCGGCTGGCGGGGCAGTACGTCACCGGGACGCCCCCGGACCAGCATGATCGCGTTACGGATACGGGACGCCATGGTCCACGCCTGCGTGAGCGCGGCCGCCTCGGCCGGGTCGAGCAGCCCGGCCGCGGCCGCCGCGCGCAGCCCCGCGAGCGTGGACGTCGTGCGCAGCGCGGGCACCCGGTGGGCGTGCCGCAGCTGCAGCACCTGCACGGCCCACTCCACGTCGGCGAGACCGCCCGGCCCGAGCTTGAGGTGCAGGGTGTGGTCCACGCCGGCGGGGATACGCTCCGCCTCCATCCGGCCGCGTAACCGGACGAGCTCGGCGACCACGCCGGGCCGCAGGGCCGGTGGATAACGGATTCCGTCCACCCACGCGCAGAACCGGGCACCGAGGGCGGTATCCCCCGCGACCGGGCGCGCCCGCAGCAGCGCCTGTGCCTCCCAGCCCTGCGACCAGCGGTTGAAGTACGCGGAGTAGCTGGCGAGGGTGCGGGTCATCGCCCCGGCCCGTCCCTCCGGGCGCAGCTGCGCGTCCAGGACGAGCGGCGGGTCGGTGCCGGCCGGCAGGGCCAGCAGCCGTCGCAGCTCGGCCACCACCGACCCCGCCGCGGCGGAAATCTCACTTTCCGTAAGCGAACCACTGCCGCTGTCGTCCGTCGGCTCGTGGACGAACACGACGTCCGCGTCGCTGCCGTAGGACAGCTCCTCGCCGCCGAGCCGGCCCATCGCGATCACCGCGATCCGGGCCGGGAGCGGCCGGCCGGTCTCCTGCTCGAAGCGGCGCTGCGCGACGAACAGGGCCGCCTCGATCGTCGCGGCGGCGGCGTCCGAGAGGGCCTGGCCCACCGCGGCGACGTCGAGCAGCCCGAGCAGGTCCGCGCAGGCCACCCGGACCAGCTCGACCCGGCGTACCGCGCGGGCCCGTCCGACCGCCTGCTCCCGGGCCGGGTTGCGGCGGGCGATCGCGATCAGCGCCCGGACGAGCTGCTCACGGCCGCTGGGCCGCAGGTCGTCGATGGTGCGCAGCAGCCGCACCGACTCCGGGGCGTGCTGCATCAGGTCAGCGACGTAGGTGCTCGCCGCCAGCAGGCGGGCGAGCCGTTCGGCCGCGCCGCCCTCGTCCCGCAGCAGCCGCAGGTACCAGGGGGTGTGCCCGAGCGCCTCGCTGACCCGGCGGTAGGCGAGCAGGCCGGCGTCGGGGTCGGCGGCGTCGGCGAACCAGTGCAGCATCGCCGGCAGCAGGCGGCGCTGGATCGTCGCGGTCCGGCTGACACCGCTGGTCAGCGCCTCGATGTGACGCAGCGCGCGGCCCGTGTCGGCGAAGCCCAGGGCGGCCAGCCGGTCGCGGGCCTCCGCCGGCGTCAGCCGGACCTCCTCCGCGGACAGCCTGGCCACCGCCTCCAGCAGCGGCTGGTAGAACAGCCGCTCGTGCAGCCGGCGGACGAACCGGGCGACCCGGGCGTGCTCGGCCTCCATCCGCTTGGCGGTGGCGAACCCGAGGGAACGGGCCAGCCAGCGCAGCTCGGCCGGGTCCCGGGGCAGGGTGTGCACCCGGAGCAGGCGCTGGAGCTGGAGGCGGTGCTCGGTGCCGCGCAGGAAGCGGTACGCGTCGGCGAGGCCGGCGGCGTCCCGGCGTCCCACATAGCCGCCGCGGGCGAGCGCGTCGAGCGCGGACAGCGTCGAGACGGCACGCAGCGCCGGGTCGGTCCGGCCGTGCACCAGCTGGAGCAGCTGGACGGCGAACTCGACGTCGCGCAGCCCGCCGGGGCCGAGCTTGAGGTCACGGTCGGCCTCCGCCCTGGGCAGGGAGCGTTCCACCCGGCGGCGCATCGCGCGCACGTCGGCGACGAAACCGGGCCGGGACGCCGCCGACCAGACCAGCGGCCGCACCGCGGCGCACAGCCGCTCCCCCACCGCCCGGTCGCCGGCGACCGGGCGGGCCTTCAGCAGCGCCTGGAACTCCCAGGTCCGCGCCCAGCGCCGGTAGTAGGCGTCGTGGCTGGCCAGGGTCCGCACCAGCGGGCCGTCGCGCCCCTCCGGCCGCAGCGCCACGTCGACCTGGAACAGCGCTCCCTCGCTGGTGACCGTCCCGCAGGCCCGGACCATGCCCACCGCCAGGGAGGTCGCCGTGCCCAGCGCGGCGGTCCGCGCGGCGCTGGTGGTGGCCGGCCGGTCGTCGGCGCCGGGCTCGGCCACGAACAGCACGTCGACGTCGCTGACGTAGTTCAGCTCCCGGCCGCCGCACTTGCCCATGCCGACGACCGCCAGGCGCACCGGCGGCGCCGACGGCGACAGCGCCGAGCGCGCGACCGCGAGCGCCGCGTCCAGCGCGGCCGCGGCCAGGTCGGCCAGCTCCGCGGTGGCGTCGTCGAGGGACACCGCGCCGGTCAGGTCGCGTGCCGCCAGGATCATCAGGGACCGGCGGTAGGCGACCCGTAACGCGTCGAGGATGCCGGTGTTGTCACCGGCGGCCCGGGGCAGGGGCGCGTCCGGGTCCGCCCCGACGGCGCGCAGCAGCCGCGCCCGCGTCAGGCCGGCGTCCGGTGGTGTCCGCGTCAGGTCGTCGTCGGCGAGCACCCGCCAGTCGGTGGGATGCCGGACGAGATGGTCGCCGAGGGCGGCGCTCGCCCCGAGCACCGCCACCAGCCGGGTGCGCAGGCCGGGCCGGGTGCCCAGGGCGGCGAGCAGGTCACGCCCGACGCCGGCCGGCGCGGTCTCCACGATCCGTTCGAGCGCCGCGAGCGCGAGATCGGGGTTGGCGGCCCTGGCGAGCTCCGCCAGCAGTGCGCTGTCGTGAAGATCGCCCACACCGGACGACGTGCCGGCACCAGAGGCACCGGGCGGATGTTCGTCGTCGGGGCCGACCAGGCCGAGCCGGCGGACCGTGACGGCGGACCTGTCCACGTTGGTGAAGCCCATCCGGGCCAGCTGCGCCTGCACGGAGCTGCCCCGGGGGTGCGTGCCGCCGAGGTCGCCAGGCATGCGTGCCTCCCCGGTCCGCCGGGTCGCCCCGGTCTGGGAAAGGTCGCCCACCCGTCCATCCTGGCCCCAGACCGCCCCGTCGGCGTCCGCTCAGCGCAGCCAGGACGTCAGGACGGCCCCGAGGACGATGATCGTGCCGAGGCCGGTGGCCAGCGCGCGCCCCGGGCCGCCCCGTCCGGTGGCGACCGCCGCCCGGGCACCCGCGCCGGCCAGCCGCAGCAGCAGGAAGGCGATACCGGCCGCCGGAAGCGCGAGGATGACGGCGCCCAGCGCGTCCACGATCATGACTGTCGGCTCCCCCGCCCCGGCGGCGTGCGCGACGAGCCCGGCCCGCTCCCGCAGCGCACTCACGGACCGGGCGACCACGCTCGGAGCAATCATGATGATGAGGACGAGGTTGGCGGCCAGCAGCGGGGCCACGACCAGCACCCATACCGTGATCGTCCGTTGCGCCCGGCGGGTGAGCGCCGTCACCCGCGGATCCGGGGCCTGGCCGTGACCCCGCTGCCGGCCCTGGACGCGGGCCCGGTCGGAGGCCCGCTCGGAGGCATGGCCTCGGGCACGGATCCGGTCGTGGTGACGACCGCGGCGTCGGTGCCGTCCTCTGCTGGGGGCCCACCGCCGGCAGCGCTCACGCGTCTGGTACAGCCGGCTGGACAGCACCGGCCCGATCCGGGCGAACAGGTCCGGGACCCCGGCGAGATCGCTCAGAATATAGTATCCGTCCAGCCGGACCACCGGTACGAGCTGCCGGAACGCCTCCAGATGGACGAGCAGGACGACGACGGCGAGCGCGTCCGCGCGGCTGACCGCGTAGGCGGCCCCGAGGCCGACGATGGCGATCGCGTTGAAGTACACCCCGCCGAGGTCGGTGCGCAGCCGGCCGGCGCGGTCCAGCCGGTAGGCGTCGGTGACGTCGGTGTAGAAGGCCGGCCACAGCAGATAGATGCCGCATCCGATCACCCCCGGCCGGCCGCCTCCGTAGTGGCAGGCGGCGGCATGGCCGCATTCGTGGAAGATCATGGACGTGAGCGTGCCGCCGAGGACCGCGAGGACGAGCGCCGGACTGGCCAGCACGTGGTGTATCCGTGCGCCGGCACCGTAACCAGCAGCGGAATCGGTACCGGTCGGGGTGAGCAGCGAGGTGAACAGCCAGGCGTCCACGATGGCCAGGGCGGTCAGGACACCGGTTACGACCATCGGCCGGAACAGCGGCGCGAGCAGGCGCGCGAGCGTGCCCACGGCCGGCTCCGGCACGAGTGTGCGGCGGCCGGCGAGCCCCAGCAGCGGGGTCGCCCGGGGAGCCGCGGTGGCCCCGTGACCGTCCGCGATCACTCCGAGGGGGATCAGTTTCGCCGCCAGCAGGTGCTCGACGTCGCCCGCGCTGACCGCGCGTCCGCTGGCCGTCCGTACCCGCTGCGCTATCGCGGGGATGTCCCGGCTGCCGTCCGCGGCGTCGACGATGTGCCGCAGCAGACCGGTGAGTGTGATGACCTGGCCGTCCCGCCGACGGACCAGGAAGACCTGGCCGCGCAGGCCCGACCCGGTGAACTCACCGAGCATCCGCAGCCCCCCGGCGGCGGCCGGGCGCCGGGGCACGGCCACCGCCGGGACGGCGCTGCCTCCAAGGGTGCCGGCCACCGCCGGGGTGTCGGCGGTGGCCGGCCGCGCCGTCATCGGGCCGGCCGTCGGCGGCGCGCGGGAGAAAAGGGTCGCGCCGCCGTCGGCCGGCCGGAAGGCCACTGGTCGGACACCGGCCCGACGTCCCGTCAGAACTGGACGAAGAAGGCGCCGCCGACGTAGTCGGCCGCCGTGGCGAACAGACCGCCGAAGAGCCCAGCGGCCCAGCCGAGGTCGGTGTAGTCCCAGACGGCCATCGCCGAACGCTCCGGAAGCAGCTCGGCGTGTTCCGCCGCCAGCTCGGCGGCGTCCAGGCCAGTTGTAGTCGTCATCACGTTTCCCTTTCGGATGTCATCGCCCGCTGAACGGCCGATAATGATCGCACCTGTCCGCACGCCTGTTCCGCCGGGCCTGCGCGTTGTTCCACGGAGCTGTTCCACGGAGCTGTTCCGCGGCTGTTCCAGGTGCCTTTTTCATATGTGATGAACCGCAGGCGACCGCACCCGGTGGACGACGGGCACGGAAGCACGGCCGTATGGCCGACACAGTTCGCCGCATACCTCGGCCAGGTCGTCACAGGCCGCTTTTGCGGTCCATCGGGACTGGACTTTAGAGGCCAGAGCGGCGGAGCGCAAGCAACCGGCCACTTCCAGTCGCCATGGGTCCGAATCCGGATTCAGGTAAATCGTTTCACGCTATTTCTCGACGACTGGCCACCAGTTACCCGATATCACCTTTTCAGCGGACCGGGCGGACCCGCGTGGCAGACCTTCCCGGCCCGGCCACGGGACGGTCACGACCGTCCCCGCCCAGGGCCGGCCAGAGGGACGGAGGCCGGCCAGAGAACAGGGCCTGTCACGGAACAGGGCCGGTCAGAGAACGGGCAGGTACCGGTCGATCTCGAACGGCGTGACCTGGCGGCGGTACTCGGCCCACTCGGCCCGCTTGTTCCGCAGGAAGAACTCGAAGAGGTCGGCGCCGAGCGTGTCGCGCACCAGCTCCGACCGCTCCATGGTCGCGATCGCCTCCTCCAGCGTGCCGGGCAGCGCCGTGATGCCCCGCTCGTTGCGCTGCGGCTCGGTCAGGGTCCACACGTCGTCCGCCGCCGGCGGCGGCAGCTCGTACCCCTCCTGGATGCCCCGCAGGCCCGCGGCGAGTATCAACGCGAACGCCAGATAGGGATTGCAGGCGCTGTCCGGCGACCGGAACTCGATCCGGGTCGCGTTCGGCTTGTTCGGCTTGTGCAACGGTATCCGCACCAGGGCGGAACGGTTGTTGTGCCCCCAGCACACATAGGCGGGCGCCTCCAGCACCTCACCGGCACGCTGGTCGCCGACGATCCGTTTGTAGGAGTTCACCCACTGGTTGGTCACCGCGGTGATCTCGGCCGCGTGAACGAGCAGACCGGCGATGAAAGCCTGCGCGACCTTGGAGAGATGATAGGGGTCGGTCGGGTCGTAGAAAGCGTTCCGGTCACCCTCGAAAAGGCTGAGGTGGGTGTGCATGCCCGACCCGGCCTGGTCGCTGTACGGCTTCGGCATGAACGTCGCGTAGATACCCTGCCGCAGCGCGACCTCCTTCACCACCTGACGAAATGTCATGATATTGTCGGCGATCGTCAGGGCGTCGGCGTATCGCAGGTCGATCTCCTGCTGGCCGGGCGCCACCTCGTGGTGGCTGAACTCGACGGAGATACCCAGCCGCTCGAGCACCCCGATGGCCTGCTGCCGGAAATCATGGCTGATGTCGTTCGGCGTGATGTCGAAATACCCGGAGTCGTCGACCGGCGGCGGCACCGGCGCACCGCGCCGCGGCGGCTGCCGCAACAGGAAGAACTCGATCTCGGGATGGGTGTAGAAGGTGAAACCGGCCTCCGCCGCGGTGGCCAGCGTCCGCCGCAGGACCCAGCGGGAATCCGCCGGGGACGGCGCGCCACCCGGCATGACGAGATCGCAGAACATCCGCGCGGTCACCGGGCTGTCCCCGCGCCAGGGCAGCACCTGGAAGGTCGACGGATCCGGCTTGACGAGCATGTCCGCCTCGTGGACCCGGGCGAAGCCCTCGATGGACGACCCGTCGAACCCGATGCCCTCGGCGAGCGCCCCCTCCAGTTCGGCCGGCGCGATCTCGACGGACTTCAGCACGCCGAGGACGTCGGTGAACCACAACCGGATGAACCGGATGTCGCGTTCCTCGAGGGTTCGCAGAACGAACTCCTGCTGCTTGTCCATGGCAGCCTCCGCGCTGAAGAGGGCTGAACGATGTCGGCTCGCCGTCGCGGGCGGGCAGGTGGTCCAAAGAGCACCGATCGGATAGCTCCCAGCCGACCTTAGCGACTGGCCTGTCCGAACGCCCCGGCACGGCATCCCGACAACCAGACCCGTGACGTATTGTCACAGCCGAGTCCGGATTGGCGGCACCCTGGGCCAAAGATGACGCGATCATTCGGCGGCGGGGTGACAGCGGCGGGCCGCGGCCCGTCACGCCGGTGTGGCCAGCGGGTCAGCCGACGGCCGGTATCCCCGCTGTCGGCTGGCCCGCCGGCAGCTCGGCCGTGTCGGGCCCGGAACGCTGGAGGATCCCGCGCAGGACCGTGTCGACCACCCCGGTGATCCGGGAGCCGCTGACGTCACGCAGGTGCCCGGTGTACTGCCAGTAGGCGACGGAGCCGACCAGCATGTCGATGATCATGTCGATGTCGATGTCGGGGCTCAGTTCCCCCGAGACGATGCCGTCACGCAGCAGAGCGGCCACCCGGTCCCGCACCGGTGCCATGACCCGCCGGCGGTAGGCCTCGAACAGATCGGGATGTTCCTCCTTCTCGGCCAGCAGCCTGGGCAGGATGCGACCGGCCAGCGTCTGGATGCTGTGCTTGCGCACGGTGTTCAGCCAGGCGACGAGATCGTCGCGCAGCGACCCGGTCTGTGCCCCGCCCGAGAGATCCGCAAGGGTGCCCAGTGCCTCGACGACCAGGGCGTCCTTGGTCGGCCACCGCCGGTAGACCGTTGCCTTGCCGACCCCGGCCCGCGCCGCGACCGCCTCCATCGACAGCCCGGCGAACCCGTAGTCGGCGAGCGTGTGCAGGGTCGCGCTGATGATCGCTTCGTCCCGGCGGGTGTCGCGGGGACGCCCCGGCGCGCGCATCGGTGGCCGCGCCGGCTCGGGCCCGCGCCGGTCGACAGGTGGGTGGTGCTGCTCGCCGGCCGCCGATCGCGCCGGCCCGGACGCGCATCCGCCCGGCATCGTCACGACGGACGTCCCGCCCCGGCCCCGGCCCGCGGACGGCCGGCCCGGGTACACCTGGTCGAACCCCATGCCGGAGGCCACCGCACGGGCCGTCCCGCGGGCCGTGACCGGCACGCCCCGGGCCCTATCGAGGGCCGTGCCGGCAACGGTGGCGAGGGCGGCGTCGAGAGCCGTCGGCGGCGCCACGCCGGATACCGCGACAGGCCCGGCATCGGGTCCGGCATCGGGTTCGGCATCGGGTTCGACACAGCGCGCCCGCTCACCCGCGGCCACTGCCGTCCACCTCTGTGGTTCCTGCTGTGCCCCATAGGTCCCGTCCGCCGAAGTTGTGTCCCGACCGTCGGATGGCGCCCCCTACATCCAAGATCGAAGCCTACGGTGAGCCAGGCCACGACGCATCTGTTTCCGCCCCGGTGGCAGCATGGAGGGGACGCCGGGACGCGCCAGCGCCCGGACGGACCAACAGGAGATCGCATGAACAGGACAGCGGAAGTCTGTTCCGCCGCGCCCACCGCCGCGGCCGGGGAAGCGACGACGCTGTACGGCGCGTCGACGGCACCGGGCAGCTCAGCGGGAGGATCAGGATCAGGGCCGG
>NZ_CEVIVC010000036.1:20280-27709 GCF_982290645.1 Protofrankia sp. CiP1_Cm_nod4 | reverse complement strand
CCGGGAGGTCCAGGCAGCGAAGGACCGCGGGGAGAAGTGGGCGATGCTCACCGCCTACGACGCGACCACCGCCCGCATCTTCGACGAGGTGGGCGTGCCGGTGCTGCTCGTCGGCGACTCGGCGGCCAACGTCGTCTACGGCTACGACACCACCGTCCCGGTGACGGTGGAGGAGATGCTGTCGCTGGTACGCGCGGTCGTCCGCGGAACCACCCACGCGATGGTCGTCGCGGACCTGCCCTTCGGCTCCTACCAGAAGTCGGTGGAGCAGGCGATCGACAACGCGGCGCGTTTCCTGAAGGACGGCGGCGCCCAGGCGGTCAAGCTCGAAGGGGGCGCCCGGGTGGTCCCGCAGGTCGCCGCGCTGGTGGCAGCCGGCATCCCGGTCATGGCCCACCTCGGGCTGACCCCGCAGAGCGTGAACGTCCTCGGCGGCTACCGGGTGCAGGGCCGCGGCAACGCCGGTGACGCCCTGCTCGCCGACGCGCTCGCGCTGGAGGCGGCCGGCGCGTTCGCCGTCGTGCTCGAGGTGGTCCCGTCCGATCTCGCCGCCCGGGTGAGCAAGGAGCTGACCATCCCGGTCATCGGTATCGGGGCCGGTCCGGACTGCGACGCGCAGGTCCTGGTCTGGCAGGACATGGCCGGCCTCTCCGACGCGCACGCCCGGTTCGTCAAGCACTACGCCGACCTGCGCTCCATCCTCGCCGACGCGGCGCTGCGCTTCACCGAGGAGGTCCGCGGCGGCACCTTCCCCACCATCGAACACAGCTACCACTGAGCACACCCGACACCGCTGGGCAGGCCGCCACCACCAGGCCCGCCCAGCGGTTGTCGTCAAAGCATCACGCCCACGTCCTTCAGGGCTGATCAGAAGACGTGACGTGGGCGGGTGGTATCCGTTCGTGACAGCCCTATCTCCGGCCCCGGCATGGGCCGGCGGCGACGGCACCGCGGATGTCAGGTGCGGGCGGGGGTGGTGACCGGGTGGGAGAGCTGGGCGTCGAGGACGGCGCGGGCCGATACCAGGGACGGCCCGTACCAGGTCAGGTGGCGGCCGGAGACGCACACCACCGGGGTGTCCCCGAACGCCTCCGGGCCGTCGGCGGGGCTGAACGGGTACGGCTCGTCGGGCAGCACCACCAGGTCGACGGGCGGCACCTCGTCCAGGTGGATCCGGGGATAACGCTGCGGATGGCCGGCGAGCACGTTGTCGACCCCGAGCCGGCGCAGGACGTCACCGGTGAACGTCTCCCGCCCCACCGCCATCCAGGGCCGGCGCCACACCGGGACCAGCGCGCTGCGCCGCGGCCCGCGGTATGGGGCCGCCCAGGTCGCGCGGGCGGCGGCCAGCCAGTCCGGCCGGTCGAGGCGGCAGGCGCCCCGCAGCATCCGCTCGAGGCTGACCAGGGCGGCGTCCACGCTGGCCGGCGCCGTCACCCACACCGGGACGCCGGCCGCCCGGAGCTGGTCGAGATCGACGTCCCGGTTCTCCTCGGCGTTGGCGCAGACCACGTCCGGGGCGAGGGAGAGGATCGTGGCGATGTCCGGGTTCTTCGTCCCGCGCACGCGGGTCACGTCGAGGTCGGCCGGGCGGGAGCACCAGGCCGTCGCCCCGACCAGCAGGCCGGGCGCGGTGTGCGCGATGGCTTCGGTCAGGCTGGGGACGAGTGAGACCACACGGGTCACCCGCCGGGGCACCGCCACCTCGTTACCAAGATCGTCCACTTCGTCACCAAGATCGTCGATGTTACTGAGATCGTCGATGCCGGGATCGTCCCGGCCGCTCGCCGTCACCGTCGCCACCTACCCCGGTCGATTGCCACCTACGCCAGCCGGGCCCGCCAGCCGGGCCGGACGTCCGCGGGGGAACGCCGGACGCCCGTGGGGGAACACTGTGATGAAACATTCGCCACAGAACGCCTGACTCGAGCTGCCACTACCTGCTGCTACCTGCTGCTACAGCTAGCTATTACCGCCAAACGTTACTGAACGTCTGTCACACGTAGCCCCGCGTGGGACTTGTAACGCCTGTTCACCGAGATCAGGTTCGCGGTCAGCCCCTCGACGGAGGCGGCGTTGCGCAGCTTGCCCGCGTAGACCCCGCGGATGCCGGCGATCCGGCCCGCCAGGGCTATGACGGTGTCGGTGGCCTGCCGGTCGTCACCCAGGACAAGAACGTCGGTGTCGATCTCGCTGACCGTCTCGTCCTCCAGCAGCACCGCGCTGACATGGTGGAACGCGGCCACCACAGCGCTCTCCGGCAGCAGTGCCGCAGCCTGCTGGGCCGCGCTGCCCTCGGGCACCGGGAGCACGAACGCGCCGCCCTTGTCGAAGCCGAGCGGGTTGACGCAGTCAATGATGATCTTGCCGGCGAGCTCGGCGCGCAGGCTGGTGAGCAGCTCGCCGTGGCCGTCCCAGGGCACGGCGACGATCACGATGTCGCCGGCGGCGGCGGCGGTGGCGTTGTCCGCGCCGGTGACAGCCCAGCCGGCCGCGCCCAGTTTCGCGGCGGTCTCCCCGGCGCGCTCGGCGGAACGCGAGCCCAGCACGACCCGGTTGCCCGCGATGGCCAGACGGCGCCCGAGCCCGCGGCCCTGTGGTCCCGTGCCACCAAGGATGGAGATCGTCAACAACGAGACGTCAGGTAGATCGCCAGGAGAGCCCATGGGCCACATCCTGCCGCATGACCCGCCCACAGGGCATTCTGATCGCCGGCGGACCGATCAGGCGCATCCGTCGCCGGTCACGGAGGCCGGTGGGCGGCGAAGCGGCCCCGGAACACCGAGAGGCCGGTGTCGCCCGAACCCGCCCTGCCCTCGAACCGGCCCTGACCAGCCCGCTCTGGCCAGCCTGGTCACCCGGCCCGGCCGGGCCACCGCTCCTGATCCTGCCACCCCGAGTACTTCCGACTGGCTCGAAGTGTATCCATACGCCTGGGTTCACCCATGGGTACCCCCGGTCACCCGACCCGGGAGCGAATGCGGGACTATGCCTGAACAACGTGACAGCTACGGGCGTTGATCGTCCTGTAGAACGCCGGCGGACGCCGGGGGGCGGGAGTCTTCTCAACGGACGCGGCCGTACCGATCAGGCAGAGGAGCGGCAGAAGGTGAACGACGGAAACAATTCCGTTCTTACAACACTTCGCGACCATGACATGGCGTTGCGTGACATCCATGGAACGTTGGACAACCCCGGCCGCGCGTCGTTCGAGGACGGGTCGTACCGTTCCATTCCACGAACAGCGGCGAGATCCACAGAACCAGGCGGAAGAGGTCGAGCAATGGCGGACGTATCGGTTCGCTTCGCGATGACGAACGACAGCGAAGTGGTGCTCAACCTGTCGCTGCCGCAGGCACTGCGCCTGATGGAGGCGATCGCGCGCAAGGTCGGCGAGACACTCGCCGAGCGCAGCACGCAGGGCGTCGGAGGCGTCGGAGGGGTGCCCACGCCGGCCCCGTCCAACGGCATGCCGAGCCTGGGGCCGTACACCCCGTCCTGAGCCGCGCGGCCTGCCCGGCGACAGGGCAGGCCGACAGACGCGGGCGGGCGCCCATCCGCTGGTGGCCCCACCCGCGGCCAGCCCGGCCGTCCTGCCGTGGGCGGGCGGCCACAGGCGAGGCGGCATGAGCCGGGCAGCGTCTCCAGGTGGCGTGCGCAGGTGGCGTGCGCAGGTGGCGGGTGTGCGCCGGGAGCGCGTCAGCTCCGGGCCGGCCGGGCGCTGCCCAGCGCCCGGGGATGCGACGTCGCGTACACCTCGCGCAGCCGGTCCACCGTGACCAGCGTGTAGATCTGGGTGGTGCTCACCGACGCGTGGCCCAGCAGCTCCTGGACGACCCGCACGTCGGCCCCGCCGTCGAGCAGGTGGGTCGCGAAGGAGTGCCGCAGCACGTGCGGTGACACGCCCTCCACGCCGGCCGCCACGGCCGCGGTCCGCAGCACCGTCCAGGCGCTCTGCCGCGACAGCCTGGTCCCCCGCCGGGACAGGAAGACCGCCGGGGACGCCCGCCGGCTCGCCAGCACCGGCCGCGCCCGGACCAGGTAGGCGGCCAGCGCCTCCCCGGCGTACCGGCCGAGCGGGACGACCCGGGCCCGGCCACCCTTGCCGCGCAGCCGCACCGACGCCGCGTCCAGATCCAGGTCGTCGACGTCGAGGCCGACGGCCTCGGAGATGCGCGCGCCCGTCCCGTAGAGCAGTTCCAGCAGCGCGGCCGCCCGCAGCTGCCGGCTCCCCTCGGCGGGATCACCGCCGGGACCGCCGGCGGCGGACGCGGACGCGGCGCGCAGAACGGCCACCACCTGGTCGACGGTGAGCGCCCTGGGCAGCCGGCGCGGCGGGGTCGGCGGGCGCACCGGCCGGGAGACGTCCGAGGTGACCTCGCCCTCCCGCGCGGCGAAGCGGTGCAGCGACCGGACCGAGACGAGCATCCGCGCCACCGACGACGTCGCCAGCGGCGGGTGCTCGCCGGCCCCCTCCCGGAGGGTGGCCGCGAACTCGGCCACCTCGGACTCGTCCACATCGGCCAGCGAACGCACCCCGCGCAGGTGCAGGTGCTCCAGGTAGCGGCGCAGGTCGCGCCGGTAGGCGAGGACCGAGTTGCGCGCGAGCCCGCGCTCGCCCGCCAGATGGTCGAGGAAGCGCTCGACCACGACGGCCGGGTCCCCGGCCACGGGCTCCGGGCCGGCCGGCATGCTCACGCGCGTACCCTGCGCGCACCGGCCGCACCGGCCGCGTGAGCCGCACCGGCCGCGTGAGCCGCACCGGCCGCGTGAGCCGCACCGGCCGCGTGAGCCGCACCGGCCGTATGGGCCGTATGGGCCGCGGTCAGGCCAGGTGGGCGCCGGTCATCCTCAGAGACAGCATGGTCACCGCCAGGGGCGACAACGGACTCGCCGGCCATCAGCCCATCAACCCATCCCCACGCCCGCGCTCGTCGTCGATGTACGTGGCTCGCCATCGACGTGAGTGTAGGTGCCCGGCGGGCGGCCTCCGCCCATATCGCGCGGATCGCACCCGACCACCTGGGACGACGCGTCTGCCGGGGCGATTTGCCAGCCCCTGTCCGTACGTGTAAAGGGCTGAGGCTATCCTCACATCTGATGCGGACAGACAGTGGACCGCCACGACACGCCCGGTGTCTGCCGGCCCGGTGTCTGCTGGCCGCCATCGTCCTCACGGTGGCGGCCGGCTGTGGCGGCAGTGCGGCCACCACGGGTGCCCCGGCTCCGCCCAGGGCGCAGTCGTTCGGCCCGGCCGGCCAGCCGGACGGGCCGGTCACCGGCGATCCAGGCCCGGCCGGGCCCGTGTCACCGGCGGCGGCCACACTGTCCGGGCCGCCGCCCGCCGACCCGGCCAGGACGGCGCTGGCGACGGTACGGGCGTACTTCACGGAGATCAACACGGCCAGTCGGGAGGGACGGGTGGCGGACGTGAGCCTGACAGCCATGCCGGGATGCCAGACGTGCATGCTCGACGTCGGTGTCACCCGCGGTTTCCACGACCAGGGCGGGCACGCCGACGTGGATCCGCTCGCCGTCGGCCCGGTCGTCATGGATCCGCCCGGGGAGCGGACCGCCACCGCGCGCGCGACCGTGGCGATCAGAGCCGTCCGGCTGCTCGACGCCGCCGGCAACACCGTCCGGACCTATCCCGCCCAGCCGGCCCGCGCCGCCACCGCGACGCTGGTGCTGAGCACGGCGGGCTGGCGCATCCAGAACGTCCTGTACACCACGGGGCCGTCGTGACGCGGGCAGCCCCGTCCCCGCACGCTCACCCGTGCCCCGGCCCGGAGCACCCTGGACATCTGGAACGCCCGGGGCCACCGGAGCGGCTGGGCGGTCCCGGGAGAGTGCTGGCGGTCGTGCTCCTTGTCGTCACGGCGTCCCTGCTCGGGATGCTCCCGCCGGTGGTGTCACCCGCCGCCGCCGCACCGGACGGGCGGACCGGCGGGTCCTGCGCGGCCCTGTGGGGATACTGCGACACCCGCGCCACCGACAGCGGATACACCTACATCTTCGTCGGCGGGCGGCTGCAGCGGACGCCGGCGACCGGCGCGGGCCGGCGGGCGGGCGGCGGCTGCGGGGACTGCGTCGTCCCGCTGAACTACTGCAACATCGGGGCCGAGACCACCGGCTTCGAGGAACTGCTGTGGGTGACCGCCCCGGAGGCGGCCGCTGACACGAACGCGCTGTGCGACCCGCAGCCCGGTGCCGCCCCGACCCTCGCGCAGGTCCAGGCCGCGCTCACCAACTACCTGCGGGAACAGGCGCTGCCCAAGCCCACGCTCGTCGTCGCGCCGAGCGGGCGCAGCTTCGCCAACCTGCCGACGGTGGTGTACACACCGGTCCCGCCGGCCTTCGTCTTCAACGTCGACCAGCCGGTGCTCGCCACGATCACCGCGGTCCCCCACTACCGGTGGGACTTCGGGGACGGCGCGACCGGCCCGGACTCCCCCGGCCGCCCCTTCGACCCGGCGATCTCACCCCGGGAGCATCCCGACGCCTACGTGTCGCACGCCTACCGCCAGCCCGGCACCTACACGATCACACTTACGGTGATCTGGCAGGGGACGTTCGCCGTGCCCGGCGTCGGGCAGGCATTCCCGCTGGACCCGGTGGTCCTCGCCGCGAACGCCCCCGTCGTCGTGAACGAGGCCGGCAGCGTCCTCACCGGCAACGACTGACCCAAGACCGCCTGCCCCGGCCCGCTCCGCCCACCCGCCCGTCCGGCCCGCTGAAGCGCCGGCCGGGCGGATACGGATGGCTATCCAACGGGCACTCCTGGTGCTGGGCGGTCCGGCCAGGGTGCGTCCGCGGCGCGCAGGGCGGCGAACCCGCCGGCGCGGGCCGTCGCCGCCGCCAGGATGCCGATCACAGCCATGGCGTTGGTGATGGTCCCGGACAGCACGTCGGCCACCGCCTCGTCGAGATCCACCCGCCGCGTGCGCAGCTCGGCCTCCTCGTGGACGCCGACGTGCCGCCGCGACGGCGGGATCACCGCCAGCTCGCGGGCGAGAAAGACGCGGTACGCCTCGTCGGTCATCCCGGGCGAGGCCAGGACGTCGACGAGCAGGTCCCAGCGGGCGGCCGTGAGATGGGCCTCCTCGGCGAGCTCGCGGGCGGCGGCGGCCGCCAGCGGCTCCCCGGGGATGTCGAGGATGCCGGCGGGCAGCTCCCACAGAGGCCGGCGGACGGGGTGACGGTACTGGTTGACCATCACCACCCGCCCGGACTCGTCCAACGCGACCACCCCGACCGCGCCGGGGTGCATGATGACGTCACGCTGGGACACCACGCCGTCCGGCATCCGCACGATGTCCCGGCGCAGCCGGATGATCCGCCCGGTGAAGACGACGTCGGACTCCACCACCTCGTAGCGGTGCCCGCTGTCGGAGCGGTAGCTCGCCGCCGCGGACGGCGCGCCAGCCGC
>NZ_CEVIVC010000036.1:12080-19912 GCF_982290645.1 Protofrankia sp. CiP1_Cm_nod4 | reverse complement strand
GTAGGGGGCCACGACGGCACCAGCTCCTCACAGCACTGCACCTCGGCCGGTATCCCCTGGCCGTCCACCATCTCCTGGGCGTCCACGTCCGCGATGCCGTCGGGCAGCTCGACCGGCAGCACCCCGGTGCGCTGCTCGGCGTGCGTGACCGCCGCCGCGGCCAGCGCGCGGAACAGCGGGTGGGCCCGTGTCGGCCGGGACCGGAACTCTGGATGCGCCTGGGTGCCGACGTAGAACGGATGGACCTCCACCGGCAGTTCGACAACCTCGACGAGCCGTCCGTCCGGCGACGTCCCGGAAATCACCAGCCCGGCGGCGGTGAGCCGGTCGCGGTAGCCGTTGTTGACCTCGTAGCGGTGCCGGTGGCGCTCGTCGACCTCCGCGGCCCCGTACACGCGCCGGGCGACCGTTCCGGGCGCGAGCGCGCACGCGTACAGCCCGAGGCGCATCGTGCCGCCCATGTCCCGTTCCCCGGCGACCACGGCCTGCTGGCCGGCCATCGTGGAGATCACCGGATGCGGCGTGTCCGAGTCGAACTCGGTGGAGTTCGCGTCGGTGAGCCCAGCCATGTTGCGGGCCGCTTCGACGACCATGCACTGCAGGCCCAGACACAGGCCCAGGGCCGGGATCCCGTTCGTCCGCGCGTGCCGGAGCGCTTCGATCTTCCCCTCGATCCCGCGGATGCCGAAGCCGCCGGGCACGAGCACGCCGTCCACCCCGCCCAGCGCGACCGCGGTGGCCTGCGGGGACGAGCAGGTGTCCGCGGGCACCCAGCGGATCTCCACCCGGGCGTCCACCGCGAACCCGCCCGCCCGCAGCGCCTCGGTGACCGACAGGTAGGCGTCGGGCAGGTCGACGTACTTGCCGACGATCGCCACCGTGACCAGCTTGGCCGGGCGGTGGACGCGGCGCAGCAGGGTGTCCCACTCGGTCCAGTCGACGTCCCGGAAGGGCAGGCCCAGGCGGCGGACCGCGTAGGCGTCGAGGCCCTCCCGGTGCAGCACCTTGGGGATGTCGTAGATCGAGGCCGCGTCCGGCGCGCCGACGACGGCCTCGTCGTCCACGTCGCACATCAGGGCGATCTTGTTCTTGAGCGCGGCCGGCAGCGGCCGGTCGGACCGGCAGACCAGCGCGTCCGGCTGCAGGCCGATGCTGCGCAGCGCCGCCACCGAATGCTGCGTGGGCTTGGTCTTCAGCTCCCCGGACGGCGCCAGGTAGGGCACCAGGCTGACGTGGACGGTCAGGACGTTGTCCCGTCCGACCTCGTGCCGTACCTGGCGGATCGCCTCCAGGTAGGGCAGTGACTCGATGTCGCCGACGGTGCCGCCCACCTCGGTGATGACCACGTCCCAGGCATCGGTGGCGAGCCTGCGGATCCGCTCCTTGATCTCGTCGGTGATGTGCGGGACGACCTGCACCGTCTGGCCGAGGTAGCCACCGCGGCGCTCGCGGGCGATCACCTGCGAGTAGACCTGGCCGGTGGTGACGTTGGCGCTGCCGTCGAGGTTGACGTCCAGGAACCGTTCGTAGTGGCCGATGTCGAGGTCGGTCTCGGCGCCGTCGTCGGTGACGAAGACCTCCCCGTGCTGGAACGGGTTCATCGTGCCGGGGTCGACGTTGAGGTAGGGGTCGAGCTTCTGCATGGTGACCCGGAGGCCACGAGCCTTGAGGAGACGACCGAGGCTGGAGGCGGTGAGCCCCTTGCCGAGACTGGAGGCGACCCCTCCGGTCACGAAGATGTGCCTGGTCACGTGCGCCTGCGCCACGCTGGGACCCTTCCGTGGGTTGCGCCGGCCGGACACCCGTACCCGGCCGGTCCACGGGATTTCACGGTAACACCCCCGCCCCGGGTCGGGACACGCCCGAGACAACTGCCGCCCGTCCATCATGATCCAACAGACCCACCACCCCCGGGAGGTGATCACCATCCAGTCGTCGCGTAACCGCACGGTCACGTATCCGGCCCGCCGCGCGTTCGCCGAACGCCCTACCAGACAAAAATCCCACAAGAACACGCGAACACAGCCACCCGCCGCCCCACGCTGTTCCTCGGATTGTTCCTGGGGCTCCGCCAAATCTCACGCGGGCAACAGCTCACAAAAATGTGAAGGACGTGAATGCGCTGCTGTTGTGGCAGCACCGCATTCACATCCTTCGGAGTGTGGCCCCCGGGCGGGCGGCGCGGACGGCCGGGGCGGGACGCGGACGGGGGTTCGGAAAACAGCAGGAAGCCACGCGGACGGCGGGCGGGTGGAAGTCGCTGTCAGAGGACGGAGATGACCTGGTCGTAGTCCAGTCGGGGGTACCGGGAACGGAACGCGTTCTCCCCCGGCCTGCCGATGTTGATTACCGCGAGTGTGCGCAGCGGCCTGTCTGCGAAGAACTCCCGGTCGACGGCGCCGGCGTCGAGCCCGGTCATCGGGCCGGCCGCGAGTCCCGCGGCACGGATGCCCAGAATGAAATAGCCGATCTGGAGGGCGGCGTTGAACCGCGCGCTGTGCTCCCGGAAGGTCGGTTCGGCGAAGATGTCCCTGGCCGTCGTCAGGTGCGGAAAGACCTGCGGCAGATTGTCGTGGAAGTCGACGTCCGCGGCGACGATGGCCGCCAGCGGCGCGGACCGCGTCTTGGCCTGGTTACCCGAGCTGAGATGCGCGACCAGCCGCTCCCTCGCCTCGGGCGAACGGACCAGGAAGATCCGCAGCGGCTGGGAGTTCATGCTGGTCGGCGCCCACTTGACCAGGTCGTAGATGGCACGGATCTGCTCGTCGGACACTGGCTCGTCGCTGAAGGTGTTCGCGGTCTGGGCCGTGTGGAACAACAGATCCGCGGCGGCGGCGTCCAGTGCCAGGGCGGCGCCGGAGGTGGCGCTGGTGGCGGCGTCGGTGACGGTCATGAAAGTCAGGACTCCTGATGGTCGAGGTCGTCACGGGTCCGGCATCCCCAGGCCGCTGGGAACCCGGTCACTGCTCGTGCCGGGCGCCCAGCGGCCTCACAGGACACTACTTGAACGCACAACCACATCCGCGCCATCCCCACGCCGCTGTGACCCTCGCCCCGCGAGCGGTCCGCCACCCCGCGGATGGTCCGCGCGTCGGGTTCGCCCTGCTCCGCGGCGCCTTCATCCCCACGACCGGTTTCCCCACGTTTTCCCGCCCGATGCCCCACCGGACGCCCCTGCCCCGAACGTCCCACTCGCTGCGGCCTCACCCTCGTGGCCGGCGGTGGTGCGCGCCTGGCCCGTAGGCAGAAAACGTCACCATGACAACGAAAACCACCTACGAACGCGGAAGCTGTAGGTGGAAAACGCTGCGATGACGACGGTTTCCACCTACAGCTTCCGCTCTCATGAGCTGTCGGGCCATTCCGCCAGCGCGTCCTGGACGCCATCGATGTCGAGTGGGCCGTGCTCCCGCTCGTACTCTTCGACGATCTCCCGTAGTTGCCGCGCGTGGACCCGGCGCGCGCGAGCCCTGGCAGCTGCGTCAGAGCATCCACGAGGCCCGGTGCGCGCGTCGGCCCGCGGGACGAGGCCTTCCGGGACGGAGCCACCGTGCTTGATCACGCACTCGGTGCGGTGCGGCTCGGCGGCGGGGCCATCTGCCGTACGACCATTGTTGTGGCCATACGACCATTCCGTACGACCATTGTTGCCACCGTGCGTAGCAATCATAAAACCCAGACGTGGTCAGGGGAGGTTGGCCTTGTCGGCGGCGGCGTTGGCGAGCAGTTCCTCGGCGTGGCCGCGGGCGAGCGTGCTCTCCTCGACGCCGGCGAGCATCCGGGAGAGCTCACGGACCCGGCCGGTGTCGTCGAGGGCTGTCACCCCGCTGCGGGTCACCGAGCCGTCGTCGGCCTTGTTGATCACCAGATGGCGGTCGGCGAAGGCCGCCACCTGGGGCAGATGGGTGATGCAGATCACCTGGTGTGTGCGTGCCAGCCGGGCGAGGCGGCGTCCGACCTCGACCGCGGCCCGCCCGCCCACACCGGAGTCGACCTCGTCGAAGACCATCGTCGTGGCGACGTCGCCGGCCGCGAGCACGACCTCGATGGCGAGCATCACTCGGGACAGCTCACCCCCGGACGCCCCCTTGTGCACCGGGCGTGACGGAGCCCCGGGATGCGGTACGAGCCGCAGCTCCACCTCGTCCACCCCGGTGGGGCCGTAGGCGAGCACCTGCCCGGCCACGGGGAGGCCGGCCGGATCGGGACGCTGCGTGACGACCGCCTCGACCTTGGCCCGCGGCATCGCCAGGCCGGCGAGCTCGGCCGCGACCGCCTCGGCGAACTTCTCCGCCGCGTCCCCGCGGGCGGCGGAGATCCGCACGGCGAGCCCGGCGAGCTCGGTGACCAGCCGGTCGCGTTCGGACGCCCACGCGCCGGCCTGGTCGGAGTCGGAGTCGAGCTCGAGCAGGCGGCGCCCGGCCTGGTCGGCCCATTCCAGGGCGCCGGCCAGGTCGGTGCCGTGCGCGCGGGCAAGGGACGTCAGCGCCGCCCGGCGGTCCGCGGCGGCGGCGAGCCGGGCCGGGTCGGAGTCGATCCCGGCGGCGTAGGAGGCCAGGTCCGCGGCGACGTCCGCGAGCAGCATCCCGGCCTCCCGCAGACGGTCGGCCAGCTCGGACAGGGCCGGGTCGAGGGACGCCTCCGCCGCGACCACGCGGTGGGCGGTCCCCACCAGGTCGGTGGCGCCCGGCACGCTGTCGCCGGTGGCGGGGTCGGACACCAGCACGGCGTGGGCGCCGCTGGCGGCCTGCGCGAGCGTCTCGGCATGCTCCAGCCGGCGCAGTTCGGCATCGAGCGCGGCGTCCTCGCCGAGGCGGGGATCGACCTTCTCGATCTCGGCGAGCCCGGCCCGCAGCAGCTCGGCCTCGGCGGCACGCTCCCGGGCCCGGCCGGTGATCTCGGCGAGCCGGGCGGAGACGGTGCGCAGCCGGGCGTAGGCGGTGGCGTAGGCGGCCAGCGGCCGGGCGACCGCGTCGCCGGCGAACCGGTCGAGGGCGGCGCGCTGCTCTCCGGCCCGCAGCAGCCGCTGCTGGTCGGACTGGCCGTGGATGGCGATCAGCCCGTCGGTGACCTCGGCGAGGACGCTGGCGGGCACCGCCCGGCCGCCGACGTGCGCGCGGGAACGGCCCTCGGCCGTCAGCGTCCGCCCGAGGAGAAGGCCGTCCTCGTCGCACTCGCCACCGGCGTCGCGGACCCGTTCGGCCACCGGGCCGTCCGGCGGGACGATCATCCGCCCGTCGACGAAGGCCCGTGCCGTGCCGGGGCGCACCAGGCCGGCGTCCGCGCGCCCGCCGGTGAGCAGCCCGAGCCCCTGGACGATCATGGTCTTGCCGGCTCCGGTCTCGCCGCTGACCACGGTCAGGCCGGGCGCCAGCTCGAGCACGGCGTCGTCGATGACCCCGAGCCCGCGGATGCGAACCTCCTCGAGCACAAACGTGACTCTATGGGGTGCGGCGCCCGCGCCGCCGCCCGCCCGGGCGACACACCGCCGGCGCGGGTGGCCGCGCTGCGTTCACCGGCCCCCGCGTCCCCGCCAGCCGGCCACCGGGAGGTCGAACTTCGCGACCAGCCGGTCGGTGAAGGGGCGTGGGCGCACCACGGCGAGCCGCACCGGGCGGCGGCCCCGCACGACCTCGATCCGGGAGAACGCCTCGACGTCCACCGACCGCCGGCCGTCGCAGGACAGCACGGCCGGCGTGGCGGGCAGCACCTCGATCGCGACCGACGACGTCGGGGCCAGCACCAGCGGACGCGCGAACAGGGCGTGGGCGCTGATCGGCGCGACCAGCAGGGCCTCGACACCCGGCCACATCACCGGGCCGCCGACCGAGAACGCGTACGCCGTCGACCCGGTCGGGGTCGAACAGATCATGCCGTCGCACCCCCACCGGGACAGCGGGCGGTTGTCGACCTCGACGACGCACTCGAGCATCCGGGCGCGGTCGACCTTCTCCAGCGACATCTCGTTGAGCGCCCAGCCCTCGTAGACCAGCTCGCCGCGGTGGCGGACCGCCACGTCGACGGTCATCCGCTCCTCGACCTGGTAGTCCTTGCGGACGACATGGTCAACCGTGGACTCCAGCGCGTCCGGCTCGGCCTCGGCGAGGAAACCGACATGGCCGAGGTTGACGCCGAGCAGCGGCGCGTCGGCGGTGCGCGCGAACTCCGCCCCGCGCAGCAGGCTACCGTCCCCGCCGAGCACGAGGACCAGCTCGACCCCGAACGCGGCGGCGTCGTCGGGCGGGACGACGTTGTCGCAGCGCAGGTCGAGCAGTTCGGCCTCGTCCCGCAGGACCCGCGGGGCGACCCCGGCGGCGACGAACTGGTCCAGCACCCGTTGTGCGATCTCCCGGACGACCGAACGGCGCGGGTGGGTGACCACCAGGACTTCCCGGCTCACTGGGCTTTCCGGCTCATCGGCGGCCCTCGTCACGCTCGGTGGACGGCTCGGGATCGAAACCAGGATAGGCGGTGGGGAGAGAATCGGCGGTAGGGACAGCAGCGGTGTCGGGGACAGCAGCGGTGTCAGGGACGGGACCGGAGTGGGGGACGGTGGTGGCGCGACCACCAGCCGGGCCGGCCGCGATCGCGGCGGCGACCGCATCGGTCAGCCGCGGCGGTGGCATGGGCGGGGCGCCCCCGACAAGCCACAGCAGGTACTCCACGTTGCCCGCCGGCCCGGGCAGCGGGCTCGCGACGACGCCACGCACGCCCAGCGACAGTTCGGCCGCGGCATCCGCGACCTGACACACCGCGTGGGCGTGCAGGGCCACGTCGCGCACCACCCCGCCCGGCCCGAGGCCCGCGCGCCCGACCTCGAACTGCGGTTTGACCAGGACGACGAAGTCGGCCGCCGGCCGGGCGCAGGCCCGCAGCGCCGGCAGCACCAGCCGCAGCGAGATGAACGACAGGTCGGCCACGACCACGTCGACCGGCCCGCCGATCGCCTCCGCGGTGAGGAAACGGACGTTGGTGCGCTCGAGGACGGTGACCCTGGGGTCGGTGCGCAGCCGCCAGGCCAGCTGGCCGTACCCGACGTCGACCGCCACGACCTCGGCGGCGTCATGGCGCAGCAACACGTCGGTGAAACCACCGGTGGACGCCCCGGCGTCCAGGCAGCGCCGCCCGGCCACCCGCAGCCGGCCCGCGCCCGCGTCGGCGCCCGCGTCGGTGCCGACGGCCGCACCGCGAGCCTCTTCGGAAACATTGCCGGTCCCTCCGGCCGTGCCGCTGACGCCGCTTCCGGTGGTGCCGCTGGCGCCTCCGGCCGTGCCGCCATCGGCGCTGCCGGTATTTCCGATGCCGCCGGTGGCGCTGCTTCCAGTAGCGCTGCTTCCAGTGGTCCGCTGGCCGGTGGCGTTCCCGCCGAAGGCGGACAGGGCCGCGAGCAGTTTGTGAGCGCCCCGCGACACATAGCCGGGATCGTCACCGGCGACGATCACAATGGGTGTCGTGTCGTCGACGACCGTGGCGGGCTTGGTCGCCGGCCGCCCGGCCACCCGGACCCGTCCCCCCGCGATCGCCTCGCCGGCCTGCTCACGGGAGCGCACCAGGCCGCGCCGGACGAGCTCACGGTCCAGCCGTGCCCGGCGAGCCACGACAGGACGCCTCGCCCCGGTCACGCCGGTGCCCGGCCGGCCGCCGCGGGCGGCGGCCCCGGCCGAGGGCCGCCTGAGCTAGGCCCAGCCGGCCCAGACAGCCCAGACGGCTGCGGCCGAGGCCCGCCCAGGCCAGGTGGGCGCGGCCCCGTGCCCTGTTGGCGAGGTCCCGGCGGCCCGGGCGCCCGTGACGGGGAGACGGCATCCCGGCCCCGCGGATCCGGCCCACCGGCC
>NZ_CEVIVC010000036.1:0-11774 GCF_982290645.1 Protofrankia sp. CiP1_Cm_nod4 | reverse complement strand
TCCGGCCGCGGTGAGGTGCTGGCGAGCCCGTCCAGGTCCGCCAGCACGCCGTCCAGGAGCCGGTGGACCTCTTCGAAGACAGCGACGTGGGCCGACACCGGCAGCGTCGGCAGCCGCTCCACCCGGGCACGCGCGGCCTGGACGTCGTCCGGGACGTCAACGGTCATACGGTGTCCTCTTCCGTGACGGTGGTGGCAGGGGCGTCGTCCCGCGGCACGCCGCTGTCGTCCCATCCAGCATGTCGGATCCCGTCCACGGTATTGACTGTCGCAGCCGGGTGCATCGCGACCGAAGCGCCTCGGCGCGACGGGCAGTATCGCCGCCACCGACCGGCAGCGGAAGGCAGCCCGCTGCTATCTGTTGACGAGCGACGGCCGGCAGGGCACGGTACGGACCTGGCCGGAGAGAGGAATCGACCGGTATGGCGACCATGCAGCAGTGCGCGACGGCGTTGCACACGCTGGCGGAGCGGCTCAACGAACTCGCCGACGAGCGTCTGCGCAGGCTCGCACCCGACCGCACGATCGTGTGTCGGATTCCTGATCTCGGGGCGAGTTTCTGCGCGGAACTGCGTGACGGCAGCGTCCTCAATATCAGTGAAGGCAACGGCGCGGCTGGGCAGGTGACCGTCACGGTGAACAGCGACGATCTGATCGCCGTTACCGATGGCAGCCTAGAGCTTACATCTGCGTGGAGCAGTGGCCGACTGAAGGTGGACGCCAGCATGTGGGACCTGCTGCGGATGCGTTCCTTCCTGTAGGCCTTCCGGTAGCGGACCGCGCCGATCCAGCGGTCGGCCTTCGCCGACAGGATGCGTTCCTTCCGGCAGGCCTTCCCGCCCTGTAGGCCATCCCGCGGATCATCCGTGGATCGCCGTCCACGATGGATGATCATCGTCTGCGGACGGCCGGTCATGTGCCCGCGGGCGATACCCGCGGCGGCCGGCCCGCCAGGCCATCGCGCGATGCCACCGGGAACGTTCCTGACGGGATCCCGTCAGGCGGGACAACCACGTCTCGGGAGGCAAGCGCGTCAGGCAAGCGCGTCAGGCAAGGTCGGCGCAGCCGGGTGGGCGGCCGCCGGCCAGTTCGCGCACGGGGCCACCCGCGTCCGCCGCCGCCCAGGCGGCCACGCACGCCGCCCGCAGCGCGTCCAGGCCGTCGTCCCACACACCCTCATCCCGCACGTTCTCGTCCCGCACACCCTCGTCCCGCACACCCTCGTCCCGCACGCCCTCGTCCCGCACGCCCTCCCGTGCCCACACGGCGTCCCTGGGCGAAGCGCTGCCCGACGGGCTTTCCCTGCCCCCACGCCCAGGGCTGTCACCGTCGGTGATGCGCACAGCCTCCGACCGGTCGGCGGGCCGGCCCGCCGGACGTACTCTCCGCCAGGTCAGTGTCCCCGCCCGCACCCGGGCCGCCCACCGGCCGCAGAACGCCTCCACCTCGTCCGGCACCCTGTCCGGCACCCTGTCCGGCCACGCCTCGTCCGCCGGGCCGGCGGTAGCCCCGTCACCAGCGGCCGACACCGACAGCCGGGTGCCCGGATGACGTACGAACAGGCCCCGCAGATCGGCCGCGACATAGGTCGGCCGATAGTGCGCCCCGGCGCGCAGGAGCTCGCCCTTGCCGGTCACCCCGGTGAGCACCAGCAGGGACGGCGTGCCCGAACGGACGGCGGAGGCGATGTCGGTGTCGAGCCGGTCGCCGACGATCAGTGGCGAGCGGGCGCCGGCACGGCGGACCGACTCCTCGTGCAGCGCCCGCTCCGGCTTGCCGGCCACCAGAGGGACCGCCCCGGTCGCGGTCCGCAGCATCGCGACCAGTGAGCCGTTGCCGGGCAGCAGGCCGCGTTCGGTTGGTACCGAGGCGTCGGTGTTGCTCGCAACCCACAGCGCGCCCGCCTGGATCGCGAGCGCGGCCTCGGCGAGCCGGGCGTAGCCGATGGCGGGGTCGAAGCCCTGCACCACCGCAGCCGGCCCCTCCCCCGCGGTGGTCACCGGCCGCAGGCCCACGTCCCGCACCGCCTCGCGCAGGCCCTCGCCGCCGGCGACCAGGACGGCCGCCCCGCGGGGCAGGCGTCCGGCGAGCAGCCGCGCCGCCGCCTGCGCGGAGGTGACCACGTCGGCCGGCGCCGCGAGCACCCCGAAGGAACGCAGCCGCTCGGCGACCCGGGCCGGCGTCCGCAGCGCGTTGTTGGTGACGAACACCGTCCGCATCCCGCGTCCACGGGCGGCGGCGATGGCCGGCGCCGCGTGGGGCACCGCCTCGGAGCCGCGGTACACCACCCCGTCGAGGTCCATCAGGGCGGCGTCGTGGACGTCGACGAGCGGGGCCGGCGACGCCGACAGCGGCCCACCCGGCCCACCCCACTCGCCCGTCTCGCTCGGGGCCCCCGGCTCATCCGGGCCGGCCGGCTGGGTGGACAGGCCCAGGCCGTGGGTCACGGCCGTCCCCGCACCGGCCGGTTGAGCGCGGCCCGCACACCCCGCAGCGCCTGCCCGTAGTGCCCGAGGTCCGGACGCATCGCGACGGCGAGCGCCAGATGCTCCACCGCCGCGCGCAGGTCACCGGTGCGGCGAGCCGCCATGCCGAGCCCGAACTGGGCGTAGTCGTCGGTCGGGTCGTGGGCGACGATCCAGGCGAAGCTCTCCCGGGCCGCGCCGTACTGGCCGGCGTCGAACTGGGCCCGGGCCAACGCCTCCCGGACGCTGCGCGAGCCCGGTTCGGCGGCCACGGCATGGGCGAGCAGCTGGACCGCGGCGTTGGCGTTGCCCCGGTCGAGCAGGGCGACACCCCGGGTGTACCAGTCGTAGACCTCACCGCCAGGACTGCCACCGGGGCTGCCACCACCCAGCTGGGTGGCATCGCCGACGCCGGCGGCATCTGCAGTACCGCTGGCGCCGGACCCGCTGGCGCCCGGGACGGTACCGGCCCCCTCGGCGCCGGCCGCGCTGTCACCGCCAGGAGCAGGGGTGCCAGCGGCCGGGGTGTTGGCGGGAACGGGGGTGCCAGGAGCGGGAGGGGTGTCGGGGATGCGCCCCAGGCTCGCGGGCAGCCACTCGTCGCGGGGGCCCCTCCCCTCGCCGGCAACCGGTCCGTCGTGCCCGCCGGACATCCGCGCCTCCCTCGTTGCCTGTCCTGGCTCTGTTTGCCTGTCCTGGCTTTCCCTGCGTTTCCTGCCGTGCCGCGACCCGGTGGCATCCGCGCCCCGGTACCCGTCTGAACCTTCGATGCACCTCCGATATGCCGACGTCGGCACCCACATGGCCAGACGCCGGTGGCCGAGGCCCAGCTCCCAGTGTCGCCGGAAACCACCCCCCGCTCCCACCGATCGCGCCGATCGGTGGAGGTGCGTACCATTTCGTCGCCTCACCGCCCGCCGTCCCTTCCACCGCGGGACGCGCTTCCTCCGCTGCCGGCGGCGCCCGCAGGCGGACCTGGTCGCCGGCCGGGCTCGGCGCCACGGGCTTCCTCCAGTGCCGGCGGCGCCCGCAGGACGTCGCATACCTCGCCGACCGCGCAGCCCACGAGTTTCCTCCGCTGCCGGCGGCGCCCGCAGGGCGTCCGCGCAAGGCAGGGGCCGACGGCACCGGCCGGTGTCGATGGCGTCCACGGCGGCACAGGTTCCTCCGACGCCGGTCGCCGCCCGCCGGTTCCGTGCCCGTCGGCGGGCTGCCAGCCCGGTGCCCGTCCCGGTGCCGGCGGTGCCCGTTCGATGCCAGGCCCGTTCGATGCCGGCGGCGTCGGTGGCGGCTGGACCCATACGATCGCCGCATGGCTGCTCCCGTCCCGGCACCACCCTCACCTGGCGGACTGGTCCTGGCCCCGTTCCGGGCCCTGCGGTATGCCGCGGACGACGGTGCGGAGCTGGCGTCACGGACCGCCCCGCCCTACGACGTGATCGACGCCGCCGGTGTCACCGCGCTGGAGGCACGGCATCCGCACAACGCCGTCCGGCTCATCCTCCCCCGCGACGACGAGGACTCCCCGGGAAGCCGCTACCGGCGGGCCGCGGACACCCTGCGCGCCTGGACCGCCGACGCGGTCCTGCGCCGCGACGAACGCCCGGCGCTGTACGTGTACGAGCAGGCCCAGGACGGGCACGTCCAGCGAGGCCTGGTCGGTGCGGTGGCGCTGGCCGACCCGGACGCGGGGATCATCCTGCCGCACGAGAACACCATGACCGGCCCGGTCACCGACCGGCTGGCCCTGACCGTGGCCACCGGGGCGAACCTCGAGCCGATCTTCCTGTTGTACGAGGGCGGCGGGGCCGCCAGCCGGGTCGTCGCCGAGACGGTGACGAGCACACCGCTCCTGACCACGGCGACCGACGACGGTGTCACCCACCGCATCTGGGCGCTGACCGACCAGGAGCGGCTCGCCGCCGTCGCCGACGATCTGTACGGACGGCGGGCGGTGATCGCCGACGGCCACCACCGGTACGCCACCTACCGCCGTTACCAGGCCGACCGCCACACGGCGGGTCACGGCGGCGGCCCCTGGGACTTCGGCCTGGCCTTCCTGGTGGACGCCCGGGTGTCCGGCCCACGGGTCCATGCGATCCACCGGGTCGTACACGGCCTGGCCCTCAGCGAAGCCGTCCGCCGCGCCGGGACGGTGTTCCAGGTGAAGCCGCTGGACGCTGTCGGCGACCCCGCTGGCACGTATCTGCTCGGTGAGCTGGCCAAGGCCGGCCAGGACGGCCACGCCTTCGTGATCACTGACGGCCGGGCGGCGTTCCTGCTGACGCGCCCGGACCCGGTGCTGCTCGCCGACGCGCTGCCGGCGGACCGCTCCGCCGCCTTCCGCCAGCTCGACGTCACCGTCGCGCATCTCGCGCTGATCACAAAAGTCTGGGGGCTGGCGGACACCGAGGACGTGGTCGGCTACCGGCATGACGCCGCCACCGCGATCGCCACAGCGGCAGCGGCAGCGGCAGCGGCAACAGGGGCAGCGGCAACAGCGGCGGTGCCCGCGCCCGGCGACACCACGGCGGCAGTGGTGGCCGGCGGTGCCGCGGCGTCCGCGTCCAATACGTCCACGGCCGGTGCCGACGTGGCGGCGCCGGACGCCGCGATCGCGCTGCTGTTGAACCCGACCCCGGCCGCGGACGTCGCCGCCGTGGCCGCGGCCGGCGAACGGATGCCGCGCAAGTCGACGCTGTTCACGCCCAAGCCGCGCAGCGGCCTGCTGATCCGCCCGCTGGACGAGTAACCGCACCGGTGCCGTTGACCGAGGCATGAGGCAGCCAGCGGCAGACGACCGGACGGCCGGGAGAGCGCCCCGGCCGTCCGGTTCGAAGGTCCTATCCGGCCCCCGGACCCCGCTCGGGCTCCTGAACGGGAGGAACCGCTTCGTCCTCCGGCGGCTCCGCGGCATCCAGCCCCACGATGTCCGGCTCCGCGGCGCCCAGCCCCACGATGTCCGGCTCCGCGATGTCCAGCCCTGCGGCGCCCAGCCCCACGATGTCCAGCCCCGCGATGTCCGGCCCCAGGATGTCCGGCTCCGCGGCGTCCAGCTCCGTGGCACGGTCCGCGGCGTCGGTCTGCTGGGTGTCGTCGACGGTCGCCGCGGAGGCGAACCAGCGTGCCGCGTCGGCGGGACGGCCCGCGGCCAGCAGCGCCTCCGCGTAGGCGTACCAGAGCCTCGCGCTCCACGGCCGCACGCCGGCGGCAGCCGCCTCGTCCTGCAGCAGCAGAACCGCGGCCTCCGGCTCACCCAGATCACGCCGCGCGCCCGACAGGACGATCAGCAGCTCGGCCCGGGCCTCCTCGTCGAGTTCGGCCGCCCCCGGATCACGGGCGAGCAGCAGGGCGCGCTCGGGACGCCCGAGCCCCCGCTCGGCATCCGCCATCACGGCAAGGTGCCGTGGGGACCCGTCGATGCGGCGTGCCGCACGCAGCTCGGCGAGCGCCGTGGCGAACTCCCCCGCGTGGTAGGCCGCAAGCCCGACCGCCTCCCGGACGACGGCGATCCGGGACGCCAGCCCCGCGGCCGCGCGGGCGTGCGCGAGCGCGAGCGCGGGGTCCTCGTCGAGGTACATGCCCGCGGCCACCAGATGCCGGGCCACCGGTTCGGCCAGGGACGCGCCCAGCCCGCGCAGCTCCCGCGTGACCTCGAAGTCGAGGAGTTCGGCGCGGGCTTCGTCCGGCAGCTCCGGTGCCGCCGGCCGGCCGGGACGCCCAGCTCCCCGGCCGGCGCCCGCGCCACCGCGCGGGGACGCCGGGGAACCCGCCGAGGCATCCGGACGGCGGTGGGCGGCACCGGCCGCGCCACGACGATCCGTCCCGGCTGCCCCGCCAGCGCGTCCCGGCCTGGACCCCGACGGCCCGGGGCCGCTCCGGCGTCCCGCTGGAGCGCCTGATGCCGGCGAGGCGCCCGATGTCCGCCGGTCCGCTCCCGGGGTCTTCCTTCCGGGGTGGTCCTGCCGGTTCCTGTCATGGTCCTGCCGGCCAGCGTCATGCTCGCCGGGCCGGGTGCGGTCGGCGCCTGGTCGGTCGGCGCCCCGCGAGTGGCCGGAATCCCGCGGGCCTGCCGCGGCCTGGTCCGGCCCGGCCGCGCCGGAGCCCCGGGCCGCGGCACCTCGAACGTCATGATCATAACTGCGTTGGTCCCGCGCCCGGGTGTCCCTGACCTCCTGGGATTCCCGCGGGGAGGCGGTGACAGGCCGCGACTCGGTACCAGGCGCCCGCCGGCCATCGCCGGGCCCGTCGCGCCGGTCGGTCAATGGCCGGTTGATCGGTGACCGGTCGGTGCCGCCGGACACGCGAGGTGCCCGGCTGTCATCGCGACGATCGGAGCCGGCCGACGAACGGGCCGACGGATGAGCCGACGGACGGGAGGCTCCCCGCGGCGGTGCCCCGCCCGGCCTGTCAGTGGCCGGGCCGCGAGGGGCCGAACTGTCGGCCGGGCCGCCAACGGTACGGCTACCGGCGTCGTAGCCGCCACCACGGCCCGCTCCCCGGGAGAAGCCCTGCCCCGGGGAGGAGGAGCCCCGCTGCCCCTGGGAGGAGGAACGGTCGTCACGGCGCTGGTCGGGCCGCCCGTACCGGCCCCCACTCGACGGCGTCCGCGAAGACGGTCCGGAATGGCCGGCGCCGGATCCCGTGCCAGGCGTGCGCCCGGCCGAGCCGTGACCGCGCCGCTCGGCATCAGCACGTGACGACCCGCCGGCACGGCCGGCTCCGGACGCCTGTCCGGACTGCCCCGGCCCACGTCGGCCGGAGAAATCACCGGAAGGGCGTGACGGCTGCGCGGCATCCCGCCACTGTGTGGAAGAGCGCTGTGTGAAGGAGCGCCCCCCGGAAGGGCCCGCGGAGGCCTGTCGGGAATTCCGTGGGACGTTCGCTCCCTCGGCTCCCTTCGCCGCCGACCACGGCCGGTCGGAGCGGGAGCCCGCTGGTTGCGATCTGCCTGTCGACGGTCGGGACTGTCGGAATCCATCCGCCCGGTTGCCGTTGGCCCGGCCGTCGTGCCCGCTGCCTGCCCCGCGATCCGGGTGACGGTTTCCTGCCGGCTGCCGTGACTCACCCTGCCGTGCTTCACCGCGTGTACCCGCGGGGCGGGCCGAACGACGGTCGGAATCATCGTGGGGGCGACCCGGCCGGATCCCCGGCCCACCTCGAGCGCTGGCAGCGGACCGCGCGCCCGCAGCCCGCTCGTCCGGGCCGTGCCGGCCCGGACGGCGATCCGGGTCGGCGCCGCGGGCCGCCCGGCCATACCCGCCCGTGCTCCCGTTGCCGCTTCTGTCGCCACGGATCCTGTCACCATGGACGTTCGTCATCGCCTGGTCGCGGGCGGCCTGACCACGGGCCTGCCGATCCTGGCGGACGTACTGGCCTCCGCCGGTGGTACGGCGAGCCTCACGGGCCCCGCGCCACCGCTTCTCCGCGAGGCTTTCCGTCGCGCTGGCCGCTGCCTTCCCCCGGCCGTTCACCGTCCGACGAGCGGTTGCCCGCCCACCGGACCTTCCAGCTCCCACCGTCACGGCCGGGCCCTCCGGATAGCCGCGGCCATCCCGCGGCTGACGGCCGGAACGACCCCCCGTGCCTCCAGTCGTCCGCATCTGGCCGCCTCCCTGCACCGACATCACATCCCCATCATCCACCACCACGCCGACAACCCTTCATCCCGCGGCTCCCGGCGCACACCGCACGGAACATCATCCGGCCGCCTCACGCAGCGGAAGCGGCCCACAGGACGGGCTTCATCCCCCGCCCATGCCGGTTCCCGCCGCGCCGGTACCTCACCGCGGCCGGGGGCGGCACCTCGACCACCAACAGGTTCCCACGGGGGTTCCCGTAGAGGTTTCCCCGCACAGCAAGGAGGGGCCACCCGAAACCGGGCAGCCCCTCCCCACCACAACCAAGTCCGGCAGCGACCTACTCTCCCACGCGGTCACCCACGCAGTACCATCGGCGCAGAAGGGCTTAGCTACCGGGTTCGGAATGGAACCGGGCGTTTCCCCTTCGCTATAACCACCGAAACACTCACCAGAATACAACCGGAAACCGGCCATACCCCCAGAACCACACAGTGGACGCGCAACACCTTCGAGGACAAGCCCTCGGCCTATTAGTACCGGTCAGCTCCATACGTTACCGTACGCCCACCTCCGGCCTATCAACCCGATCATCTACTCGGGGGCCTTACCAGGTTCACCCTGTGGGAGACCTCATCTCGAAGCAGGCTTCCCGCTTAGATGCTTTCAGCGGTTATCCCTCCCGAACGTAGCCAACCAGCCGTGCTCTTGGCAGAACAACTGGCACACCAGAGGTTCGTCCGTCCCGGTCCTCTCGTACTAGGGACAGCCCTTCTCAAGTCTCCTGCGCGCGCGGCGGATAGGGACCGAACTGTCTCACGACGTTCTAAACCCAGCTCGCGTACCGCTTTAATGGGCGAACAGCCCAACCCTTGGGACCTACTCCAGCCCCAGGATGCGACGAGCCGACATCGAGGTGCCAAACCTTGCCGTCGATATGGACTCTTGGGCAAGATCAGCCTGTTATCCCCGGGGTACCTTTTATCCGTTGAGCGACGGCGCTTCCACCAGCCACCGCCGGATCACTAGTCCCTGCTTTCGCACCTGCTCGACATGTCTGTCTCACAGTCAAGCCCCCTTGTGCACTTGCACTCGACACCTGATTGCCAACCAGGCTGAGGGAACCTTTGGGCGCCTCCGTTACTCTTTAGGAGGCAACCGCCCCAGTTAAACTACCCACCTGACACTGTCCCTGATCCGGATCACGGACCGAAGTTAGACACCCAATTCGACCAGAGTGGTATTTCAACAGCGACTCCACCGAAACTGACGTTCCGACTTCACAGTCTCCCACCTATCCTACACAAGCCGAACCGAGCACCAATATCAAGCTATAGTAAAGGTCCCGGGGTCTTTCCGTCCTGCCGCGCGTAACGAGCATCTTTACTCGTAATGCAATTTCGCCGAGTCTGTGGTTGAGACAGTAGGAAAGTCGTTACGCCATTCGTGCAGGTCGGAACTTACCCGACAAGGAATTTCGCTACCTTAGGATGGTTATAGTTACCACCGCCGTTTACTGGCGCTTAAGTTCTGAGCTTCGCACCGAAATGCTAACCCGTCCCCTTAACGTTCCAGCACCGGGCAGGCGTCACTCCGTATACATCGTCTTACGACTTCGCACGGAGCTGTGTTTTTAGTAAACAGTCGCTTTCCCCTGGTCTCTGCGGCCACTATCCGCTTCGGGGGCACAGCCCCTACACGGACAACGGCCCCCCTTCTCCCGAAGTTACGGGGGCATTTTGCCGAGTTCCTTAACCACAGTTCACTCGCTCGCCTTGGTATTCTCTACCTGACCACCTGTGTCGGTTTCGGGTACGGGCGGCCCTGACACTCGCTAGAGGCTTTTCTCGGCAGCATGGGATCATCCACTTCACCACAATCGGCTCGGCATCAGGTCTCAGGCACACAAGACACGGATTTACCTATGCCTCGCCCTACACCCTTGCCCCAGGACAACCACCGCCTGGGTTGGACTACCCTCCTGCGTCACCCCATCGCTTGCCTACTACCAGCCGGGATCCCGCGCTCCCCACCCCCTGCCCGAAAGCAGGACATGGCTCGGACGGTTAGCACGAACCGGGTTCAGCATGGGCGCGTCAGCGCCGGTACGGGAATATCAACCCGTTATCCATCGACTACGCCTGTCGGCCTCGCCTTAGGTCCCGACTTACCCTGGGCGGATCAGCCTGCCCCAGGAACCCTTAGTCATTCGGCGGACGGGATTCTCACCCGTCATGCGCTACTCATGCCTGCATTCTCACTCGTGTAGCATCCACGGCTGGGTCACCCCGCCGCTTCACACGCCACACGACGCTCCCCTACCCATACACACACGTGTGTATGCCGCAGCTTCGGCGGTGCGCTTGAGCCCCGCTACATTGTCGGCGCAGAACCACTTGACCAGTGAGCTATTACGCACTCTTTCAAGGGTGGCTGCTTCTAAGCCAACCTCCTGGTTGTCTCCGCGACTCCACATCCTTTCCCACTTAGCGCACGCTTAGGGGCCTTAGCTGGCGATCTGGGCTGTTTCCCTCTCGACTACGAAGCTTATCCCCCGCAGTCTCACTGCCACGCTTCACTTACCGGCATTCGGAGTTTGGCTGACTTCAGTAAGCTTGTAGGCCCCCTAGGCCATCCAGTGCTCTACCTCCGGCAAGAAACACGTGACGCTGCACCTAAATGCATTTCGGGGAGAACCAGCTATCACCGAGTTTGATTGGCCTTTCACCCCTATCCACAGCTCATCCCCCAGGTTTTCAACCCTGGTGGGTTCGGTCCTCCACACGGTCTTACCCGCGCTTCAACCTGGCCATGGATAGATCACTCGGCTTCGGGTCTTGGACATGCGACTCAAACGCCCTGTTCGGACTCGCTTTCGCTACGGCTCCCCCACAAGGGTTAACCTCGCCACACATCGCAAACTCGCAGGCTCATTCTTCAAAAGGCACGCGGTCACAGGGGCACGCCCCCGCTCCCACGGATTGTAAGCACACGGTTTCAGGTACTATTTCACTCCCCTCCCGGGGTACTTTTCACCTTTCCCTCACGGTACTCGTCCGCTATCGGTCACCAGGGAGTATTTAGGCTTAGCGGGTGGTCCCGCCAGATTCACACGGAATTTCACGGGCTCCGTGCTACTTGGGAAAACGCTCAGGAGACGCCATGCTTTCGCCTACGGGACTCTTACCCTCTACGGCAGCCCATTCGCATGGCCTTCGACTAACACGACGCTTTCTCACTCCTCGACGGATCGGCAGACCCGCCCGAACGCTCCCACAACCCCGACCACGCAACGCCTGCCGGCTCTCACACGCCATCGGTTTAGCCTCATCCGCTTTCGCTCGCCACTACTCACGGAATCACGGTTGTTTTCTCTTCCTGCGGGTAATGAGATGTTTCACTTCCCCGCGTTCCCTCCACGCGCCCTATGTGTTCAGGCGCGGGTGACAGGATTTCAAGCCCTGCCGGGTTTCCCCATTCGGAAATCCTCGGATCATAGCTCGGTTGACAGCTCCCCGAGGCATATCGCAGCCTCCCACGTCCTTCATCGGCTCCTGGTGCCAAGGCATCCACCGTGTGCCCTTACTAACTTGGCCACAAAGATGCTCGCGTCCACTGTGTAGTTCTCAAGATACAGACGGCCCCACCCACCCCGCCACGGCCCACCAGCACCCGGCCGGCAGTCCCACGACAGCAGATGGTCCGCACACGCAGACAACCCCACCAGACAC
>NZ_CEVIVC010000035.1:34854-41845 GCF_982290645.1 Protofrankia sp. CiP1_Cm_nod4 | reverse complement strand
GTTCACCACCCCCACCCCACCGGCCGCCGCGTAATCCCGCCGACAGCGACGTCCGCCGGTGCCGGCTGCCGGCTGCCGGCGGTGAAGATCGGCGTGAGTCTGTCGTTGTGTACGCCCAGCGGCCCGAAAACCGTACACAACGACAAACTCGCCCGGATCATGCTCCATCCGGATGCCCCAGGGCTCCCGGTGAGCGGATGCCGACCGGACGAGAGTTCGGCGAAGGACGACGGCCTGACGGAAAGATCTTGAAAAAGATTCGTTGAAGGGGCCTGGTGAAGGCGGAACAGGAACGTCCGGCCGCGGGGTTATGCGGGCTATGGTGATTCTTGGACCGATCGGTATCGCGGCTTCCGGGCTTTCGGCGGATCATCCCGAAGCCGAGATCGACATCGCGCGGGAGGCGGAAGCCCTCGGCTACTCGACGTTGTGGCTGCCGGGCGGCCAGGGCAACAACCTGCCCGTCATCAGCCGCGTCGTGCGCGCGACGGAGCATATTCAGGTGGCCAGCGGCATTCTCTCGGTGGACGTGGTGCCGGCGCGCGAGGTGGCTCAGGCATATGCGGATCTCGAGAAATCATCGCCCGGCAGGTTCGTCGTCGGCCTCGGTGGCGCGCACGGTGCCCGGCCGCTGCAAACGCTCAATTCCTACCTGGACGACCTCGACACCGAAGCCCCGGTGGTACCCGCGGCCGCACGAGTGCTCGCCGCGCTCGGCCCGGCGGTACTCGCCCTCGCCCGCGACCGTGCCGCAGGCGCCTATCCCTTCCTGGTCACCCCGGAGTACGTCGAGGGGGCGCGGGCGACGCTCGGCGCGGACTCGGCGCTGGCGGTGCTGCTGTCGGTCGTGCCCGAGACGGATCCCACCGCCGCACGGGCCGCGGCCGCCGAACCGCTGCGGTTCCTCGGCACCGTTCCCGGCTACCGGCGCAACCTCCTCCGGCAGGGGTTCACGGAACAACAGATCACGGACGTCGACGACCGGCTCGTCGACGCGGTGACCGCGTGGGGGAGCCTCGACACGATCGTCACCCGCGTCCGCGAGTACCACGCCGCCGGCGCTGACCAGGTCGTCCTGCGCATAACCGCCGGCAACGACCCGTTCGACGTCTGGCTCCGCCGTTTCGCCGAAGCGTTGCTCACCTGACGCGTCGCCGCCCTGGCCCGGCTGGTCCGGCCGGCTGGTCTGACCAGCCCCGGCCTGGCCGCCCGGCCGGTCAGCCGGTCGCGGCGGCGGGCTGGCGCCGGTGGGAGAGGACCGAGCGGAACATGGCCAGGCCGTCCGAGCCGGGGCCGGTCAGGGGCTCGACGGCGTGCTCGGGATGCGGCATCAGCCCGACGACCGTGCGTTGCGCGTTGCAGATGCCGGCGATGTCGGCGACCGATCCGTTCGGGTTCCCGCCGAGGTAGCGGGCGACGACCCGCCCCTCACCCTCGAGCTCGGCGAGCGTTCCCGGGCTTGCCACGTAGCGGCCCTCGCCATGCTTGACGGGGATGACCACCTCGTCGCCGGCGGTGTAGCCGGACGTCCACACGGTGGCGGCGTTCTCCACCCGCAGCGGCTGGTCCCGGCAGACGAAGTGCAGGCCGGCGTTGCGGGTGAGTGCCCCGGGCAGCAGCCCGGCCTCGCACAGCACCTGGAACCCGTTGCAGATGCCGAGGACGGGCAGCCCGTCGCGGGCCGCGTCCACGACCGCGCCGATGATCGGGGAGAAGCGCGCGATCGCGCCGGCGCGGAGATAGTCGCCGTAGGAGAAACCACCTGGCAGGACGACCGCGTCCAGCCCGGACAGGTCGGTGTCGCCGTGCCAGAGCGGGACAGCCTCGCCGCCGCCGAGGCGGACCGCGCGGGCGGCGTCCCGGTCGTCGAGCGAACCCGGGAACGTCACCACGCCGATCCGACGGGTGACCGCCGCCGCGTCGCCGGAGAGCTCGTGCTGGTCGATGCTCATGCAGCCTCTCTCGCCACGCTGTCGCCTTTCGCCGCGCTGTCGCTTCCCATCGCGCTGCCGCTTCGAGCCTATCGGTGATCACCTGGCTGTTCCGTGATCGCGGCCGCTCCTTCGGGAACCATCCGCCGTGTGCCCGGCCCAGTCCGGCCCAGCCCGGGCCTGTCCTGCCCGTCCTTCTCCTGCCCGCTCCTGCCCGGCCCAGCCCAGCCCGGCCTGTCTCGTCCGGGCTGCCCCGTCCAGGCTGGACGGGCGGCCGGTGCTCCGTGCCGATGCCCGGGAGTGTCGGACGCGGGTACTAGCCTTGGCCTGTACCCACTGCCAGAGCGCCATCCGCCGAGCCCGAGGAGTACGTGATCGCCCGCCGACAGACCGCCCGTGTTCCTGTGCCGTCGCCCGCCGCGTCCGGTGCCGCCGTCGGCCTGCCCGCCGGTGGCGCGGCGCCCGGGGCCGGGGCGGGATCGGCCGCCTCCCGGCCGGGGCCGGGTGAGCTCCCGGCCGTCGGGCCGCGGTCCCCCTGCCCGTGCGGCTCGGGGCGCCGCTACAAGGCGTGCCACGGCGTGCGGCGGCGCCCTGCGCCCGTCCTGCGGCCCTTCGCCGGCCGGGCCGATGAGCCGGATCTGGTGGCTCTGCGTGAGCTGGTGCCCAGCGCGACCGCCCCGCTGACGCTGGCCGCCGGTCACCTCCAGGAGCATCCCGAGCACGCCGGCCGTTCCATCGTGCTCAGCACGATGCTGCCGCAGGCCGTGCCTGCGCTCGTCCGGGACAACGGGGAGATCCTGCTGGCGATGCAGACCGGTACCGTCAGCGACGACGCGGGCGCGGACATCGCCCGGGCGTTGCTCGAGGCTCTCGACGCGGATCCCGGCACGCCGGTCATCCCGCGGCCCGCCCCGGCGGGAAGCGCGCGGGCGGACGGCGGCCGGGCCGCTCCGACCCTGGTGGACCTGCTGGATCCCGCGCCGCTGGACATCACCGTCCACGCCGGGTTCACCTGGTGGCTCCCGCCGTCGCAGGACGGTGGCAGCCCGGATCCACAGGTTGTGGCCCTGCTGGAGCGGGCGAACGCAGCCGTGGTCCCGACGGCCCGGCTGACCTCGGTGGACGCGGCCTACTGGTGCCGCCCGGGGGAGCGGGCGCATCTGCGCTGGGTCCAGCCGTACGACGAGGAGCCGCTGTTGGACGCTCTCACCCGGCTCGCGGCGGCCAATATTCTTACTGTGGGTGACGGATCCCGTTTTGTCGGTTCGCTCCGGGTGGACGGCCTGGTCGTTCCGGTGTGGGATCTGGCGCCGGACGCCGACGCGGCGAGCTGCGAGGAAGCAGCCGCTACGCTGCGCGATCAACTGGAAAGCGCGGTTGCCGACCGTACCCCGCTCACCCCGGCGGAACGCCGGGTACGCGCCGGTGTGGTCGGCCGGACCCTCACGCTGCGCTGATGCCGCCCGGCCCGCTCGACGACCTGCCCGGCTTGTCCGACGACCTTCCCGGCCCGTCCGACGACCTGCCCGGCTCGCTCGGTTCTCCCGGCGCGCCCAGTTCGTCCGGCCCGCCTGACCGGCCGGTGGTTGGCGAGGCCCGGCCGTCGACGGCACAGGACGGGCATGATCGCACCGCTACCGCTACCGCTACCGATCGGCTGGGGCCGGCCGGTGGCATGTTCGACGTGGTCGTCGTCGGTGCCGGTCCGGCGGGGGCCAGCGCCGCCCGCGCGGCGGCCCGGGCCGGTGCCACCGTGTGCCTGCTCGAACGCGCCGAGCTGCCCAGGTACAAGACCTGCGGCGGCGGCCTGGTCGGCCTGTCGATCGATCATGCCGGTATCGACCTGTCACGGCTGACCCGCGCGAGCGTCGACCAGCTCACGGTCGCACTCGACGGCCGGCTGGCGCGTACCCGCCGTCGGCCGGGCCGGCCGATGCTGTCCATGGTGATGCGCTCGGAGTTCGACCGGGCGCTGGTCGGGTCGGCTCACGCCGCCGGGGCGGTCATCCGGACCGGCGTCCACGTCACGGGAATACGCGAGCACGATGCCGTCGACGGCCACGGCATCGCGGCCGGCCGTGTCGTGGACGGTCATGTTCCGGACGGCCGGGTCGCGGTGACGGTACGCGGTGGCCCGGACGTCGCCGCGCGGGTGGTCATCGGCGCCGACGGCACGTCCGGGCGGGTCGGCACCTATGTCGGGGTCCGTCTCGACCAGGTCGACGTCGGTCTGGAGGGCGAGTTCCCGGTCGACGCCGCAGTGGCACGCCGCTGGGCCGGCCGGATGCTGATCGACCTGGGCCCGGTACCCGGCTCGTACGCCTGGCTGTTCCCGAAGGGTGAGATCCTCACCGTCGGTGTGATCGGCTCACGGGACGATGGCGGCGCCCTGCGCGCCTACTACGCCGACGTGGTGCGCAGGCTCGGCCTGGACGGGGTGACGCCGCTGCACGATTCCGGGCATCTCGCGCGGGTGCGGGCCGTGGGCTCGCCGCTGCGCCGTGGCCGGGTGCTGGTCGCCGGGGACGCGGCCGGCCTGCTCGACCCGTGGACGCGGGAGGGGATCTCCTTCGCGCTGCGTTCGGGGCGGCTGGCCGGGGAGGCGGCCGCGCGCGCCGCCGCCGGTGAGCCGAGCGCGCTGGGCGACTATCCCCGCCGGGTGGAGGCGGCCCTCGGCCCCGAGATGGACGCCGGTCGTGAGGTGCAGGCGGTCTTCGCCCGCCGTCCCGGCCTGTTGTACGCGTCCCTGGCCGTTGTCCCGGGCGGTTTCGGCCTGTTCGGACGGATGTTGGCGGGCCGTTCCACGGTGGCCAACCAGTTGCGCCGGCCCGGCGTCCGCGCGTTGACGGCGGCCATCACCCGCTGAACGCCCCAGGCAGCCCAGGGCACGTGCCGCGGGACGCCCCCGCGGCACGCCGCCGCATGCCGGACCGGAAGCTCGCGGATGGCCGCTGCCCGGCCGGCGCCGCGGGCCCGCCGGCCCCTACCGGATCCGCCCGACCAGCTCCACCGGTCGGGCGGGAGCCCTGGAAGCGGCCGGCGCCCCGGGTGCCCCGGACGCCTGGCCGGGTGTCTTCCGGCTTTCCAGGCCGAACCTCTCGGCGACCGCGCCGGCGATTTCCAGAAAGGCCTTCCTGGTCGCTTTCCGCATCTCTTCGAGGAGAATGTTCCCGCCGACGGCCAGGTGCGGGTCGTAAGGTACCCGGACAACCCGGCGGGTGCGGGCGGCGAAATGCTGTTCGAGCGCGTCCAGATCGACCGACTCCCGGTTCATCGGAAAGGTCGAGATGACCGTCACCGCGTTCTTCACCTGCGCGGTGTACCCGTGCGCGTCCAGCCAGTCCAGGGTGGCGCTGGCGGAGGAGCCGCCGTCCGCGCTGGAACTGCTCACGACCACCAGCGTGTCGGCGAGCTCCAGGATGGCGGGCATGGCGCTGTGCAGCATTCCGGTGCCACAGTCGGTCAGCAGGATCGAGTAGTACCGTTCCAGAATGCCGTCGACGGCCATATAGTCGGTGTCCGTGAACGCCTGGGACAGTTCCGGGGAATTGGCGGAGGCGAGTACCTCCAGCCGGCTGGCGGCCTGTGACAGATATCTGCGGACGTCCACGTAACGGCCCACCGAGCCGGCGTTGTCGAGCAGGTCCCGGACGGTGTTCTCGGATGCCCGCGGCACCTTGGCCCCGAGCGTTCCACGGTCGGGGTTCGCGTCGATCGCCACGATCCGGTCGCCGCGCAGGCTGGCCAGGGCCGAGCCCAGCCCCACCGTGGTGGTCGTCTTGCCGACGCCCCCCTTCAGGGACATCACCGCGATCCGGTGGCAGTCGTTCAGAGGAGCGCTGATGTGCTCGACCAGCAGGCGGTGGCGGGCCTCGTCGGCGGAGAGCCCCGGGTTGACCCTTCCGCCGGAGATTCTGCAGAGAACCCGGCGCCAGCCCCGGGTGGGGACAGCCGGCCGGGCCGGCAGCAGCGCGCTGGTCATGAGCCGGCCGGGCGTACCGTCCTGCGGCACCGGCCGCTGGGGTTCCCCGGGATTTCCCGCGGCGGCCGGGCCGAGTTTCGCCGCTGCCGCGCCCGGATCACCGCCGGGGGCTTCCCGGTTGTTCCGCTCCGCGGGTGCACCGGTCACCTGGAATTCGTTGTCGGGCGGCCGCCGGCTGTTTGTTCCCGCGAGTCCACCGGTCACATGAAAATTGCTGTCGGGTGGCCGCCGGTTGTTCTGCTGGCCGGCCACCGCCGGCCGGGGGGCGGGCGGCGGCGCCGGATATTCGCTGCTCGGATAAGGGCTGCCGGGGTACGGGAAAGCCGTTCCGGCCGGGCCGGGGAACGGCTGGCCGGGCCCGGGCCGGTGCCCGCCGCGCGGGCTGTCGCCGTCCGGGAACAGGGGATTCCCACCGGGGACGGTCGGGAACGGCGCGGTGGACGGGCCCACCGGCGGTTCCGCTGGCGGTGGCGGCGATACGGGTGCCGGGTGCTGCGTGGACGCCAGCGTGTGCGGCAGATGGTCCTGTTCCCGCGGCCCCCGTCCCTGGGTGCCCTGCTCCTGCCCTCGTTGGTCCTGCTCCGGGTGGTTCTGGCCGGGCGGCGGGCCGGCATGGTCGTGACCGGCGTCCGGCGGCTCGGGAGGGCGCCGGGCATCCCCGGGGCGTGCCTCGTGGCGGAGGGGGACAGCGCGTGTGCGACGGTCGCTCGACGGGTGCGGCGGCACGCTGATGAACGTGTCCTGGTCGAACAGCGGATCGTAGGTCGGCGGTTCGAACCAGGGCCGGCCGTTCGCGGCCGGCGCGTCCGAGGCCGCCGGGCCGGCCGGCCCGGCGGTGTTCGTGACAGTGCCCGCCGTGACGTCGTCCACCGCGGTGTACCTGTCCACCACGGCGAAACCGCCGGGTATGCCGTTCGGCACCGGCGGCGTACCCGGGCCGGAGGAGCGCCAGGACGAGGACGACCGGTAGGCCACCTCCGACCACGCGCTGGTGAGCGGGTCGAAGCCGCGTTCACCACCGGGTGGCGCGACGGGCGGCGGCGCCGCCCGCGGCGGTGACGGGGCCGGTGCTCCTGGC
>NZ_CEVIVC010000035.1:30659-34510 GCF_982290645.1 Protofrankia sp. CiP1_Cm_nod4 | reverse complement strand
AGCCTCGGCGCCGGGGGAGCCGTTCACACTGATGCGCGGCGGTGTGAGGCCGTTCATCGGCTGCGGATCCCCGGTGGCGCCGGCCCGTCGCCCGGCCTCCTGCCGTGGCTGCGCGGTGTACGAGATCTCCCTGGCGTACGAGGCCCCGTTCAGGGTCTCGTTGCCCGGCTCGACCGGATCCGGCGGCGGGCAGGAGCGGGACGATGACGGTGACATCGACTGTCACTCCCCCCGATCGGTTCGCGTCCACGGTGCACTACATCCAAATCCAACTACATTGACATATCAGCCTGTTCGGTTACCCGATCAGGGGCCGCGGATAGGCCTGGACGCCGGTGACACGCTCGCGGGAGTCCGTCCGGCTGGTCTCCTGCCGTCCCCACCAGCCGATGTGCGCCGGACACGGCTCAGGACGACATGTCGGTCCGCGCGTCACCGTCACCGGTGCCGGTGACGGTGACGTCCGCCGCGCCGCTCCCGCCCGTGGTATGGATCTTGCCCGTGGTACGGGTGCCGTCCGCGCTGGCGGTGCCGCCGCTGATGTTGGTGATACCCCTGATGCCGGTGTCATCACCGTCGCCGTGGCTGGCCGGGGGAAGGGACGCTCCGCCGGTGCCCAGTGCGGCCGCGGCCGCCGCCGCCAGGACCCAGCGGGCCGGCTGCCCCAGCCGGGCCGCGGCCCGCCGCACGTCGTCCCATTCGGGCTGGGCGGTGACGGCCCGGCCGCCGGCAAGCATGCCGATCTTCACGGCGACGGTCTCGCCGCCCACGTCCACGGTGCGGAAGGCCCGGTCCAGGGCCCGCTTGCGCACCGTTGTCTCGCGCAGGCCGAGGGTGGGAGTGTGCAGGAAGACCAGCCGTCGGACGGCGTCGGCGTGCGTCGCCCGGACAAGCACCGACAGGGTGTGCGCCGGCCGGCCCTTCTTCATCAGGATCGGCGTCAGCCAGACGTCGCGGGCGCCCGCCGCCAGGAGCACGGCCATGATCTCCGGCCAGGCGCGCGGGTCGAGGTCGTCGACGTTGGTCTCGATGAGCAGTTCGTCGACCGCGCCGGGGGTGCCCGTGCCGGGAGCCTCCGGGACGGCGGCATCCGGCACGGGACCGTCCGGCGCCTCCCGCGGCGCGAAGCTGTCCGGCGCCTGGGAGTCCTGGGAGTCCTGGGAGCCCAGGGAGCCCAGGGAGCCCAGGGGTGCGCGGGAAGGCGGAGTGCGGGGAAGGTGCGCGCGGACGCCGGCCATCGGGACCGGGACCGGCGGGCCTGGCCGCGGGGCGTGCCCCACGACCAGCCGGACGATGTTGGGCCGGTCCGGGATGTCACGCCGGCCGGCGCCGACCCCGACCGCCAGCACCCGCATCGGCGGGAGCGGGCCGGACGCGTCCGCGTGGGCCGCCACGAGCGCCGCCCCGGTCGGCGTGCACAGTTCCACGTCCACCGGCCCGCCGCGGCCCGGCAGCCCGGCGGCCCGCAGCAGCTCCAGCACGGCCGGGCCGGGTACCGGCAGGACGCCGTGCTCGGTACGGGCCGATCCACCACCGAGCGCCACCGTGGACACGACGAGCTGGTCGAGGCCGAGCGCGGCGATCCCGGCGCAGACGCCGACCACGTCGGCGAGCGCGTCGAGCGCCCCGACCTCGTGGAAGTGCACCTCGTCGGCGGGGATGCCGTGGACGGCCGCCTCGGCCTCGGCCAGCGCGGCGAAGGTGGCCAGCGCGCGTTCACGGACCGTGTCGGCCAGCGCTGCCCGGGCCAGCAGCCGGCGGACGTCCGGCCAGGTACGGCGGGGATGCCCACCGGCCGGCCCGTCGAACCGGCCGTCGTCGCCATGGCCGTGATGATGGCGGTGCCCATGATGATCGTTGTGTGTGCCAGGTCTGGTGCCGGAGGCGGCCGCGGTGCCTCCGACGCCCTTGTCGACGTTCCCGTCAGCGTCGCTCCTGTCGTCGCCACCGGTTTCAGCGATATCGCTACCGGTGATCACACGGACGCGGGTGGCCGCCAGCCCCGCTCTGGACGCGGTGCCGACATCCAGCCGGACGGGGAGACCCAGCGCCTCGACGGCATCGCCGATCACCCCGGTGGGCCGGCCCGTTCCGGCGAGCGCGCCGGTCAGGGCGCCGAGCAGCATGTCCCCGCTCACCCCGCTGGACAGGTCGAGCCATCCGATCCGGAGCTGCCCGGCGGCGGGATCCGGCCCGGCCGGCCGGGCGGGCCGGGGGCCGGTGGACGGCGGTCTGGCGTCGGTCATCAGCAGGTCGGCCCCGAACGGCGGGTCGGGCCCGAGCGGGACACTCGAGCCACACGGAATGATCATCGAACGGTACGAACGGTACGGGTAGGACGCGAGAAAGACGGTGCGGGAACGCACAGGAACATGCAAGAACATGCAAGAACATGCAGGATGACGCAAGAGGGACAAGGCCGTCCCGCCGGCACGCCGGCACGCCGGCAAACCCGTCCGTATATCGTCCGGACGGTTTCCCGAATCATCCTCTGATCATTTCTGGACTGATCATTTCCGGATTATCGCCGGATCGCCCGTCCGGATCACTCGCTCGGGCCGTTCGTCCGGGCCACCGCCCGGTGGACGCCGGTCCGGCACGGGCGGCCGTCCGGGCACTGACCTGCGCGATCGGGGATCCCAGGCCGGCTGGCGACTCGCCGGGCACGCCACCGACACTCCCGAGCCCCGCGGACGTCCTAACTGGCCGGTGTCCTTCACCGACCGGATTCCTCACCGGTTGGAGGATGGCCCGTGGGCAGCGCGGCCACCGCCCGCAGGACGTCCGCTGGCGTTATCGGGTCCACGACCTGATCGGTGCTGGCCGCGGCGGAACCGTTCCGGTCCGCGGATCCCCGCTCTCCGGACCACAGCGCGACATGTTGACCACGGCCCGGTGGTGGTCCCCACCGGGCCGGTGGCACCGGCCCGAACAGCAGTACGGACGGCGTCCCGTAGGCGGTCGCGAGATGGCCTACCCCGGTGTTGGCCGCGAGCAGCAGCGACCCGGCGGCCACCAGCGCGCACAGCTCGGGCAGGCTGGTCGATCCGGCGAGCACGGCCGCGGGAGGCAGCCCGGCCTCCCGCGCGACCGTCCGCGCCAGTTCCGTCTCCTGCGGGCTTCCCGTCACGACCACCTGGTGACTGTTGGTGGCGAGTGCCCGCGCCACCAGCGCCCACTGCCGTGCCGGCCAGCGGCGGACCGGGTGCGCGCCACCTGGATGCACGATCGTCGCGCCGCCGACGACCGGGGGGACGGCCGGCCGGGGCAGGAAGAGGTCGTCCGGGTCGCAGGCGACTCCGTGTGCCTCCATCAGCCGGCACCATCGCGCCACCTCGCGTTCCTCGCCGGCCTGGCGTTCCCAGGGGCCGCCGCGGTGCTCCCGCGGGGCGTGCCGCCTGTTGCCGGGCGGGGTGTCCAGGTCCCAGGACACCCCGCCCGGCAGGTCGAAGGCCCACAGCTCCGCGGGCGCCGTCGCGCGCAGCGCCATCGTCGAGGCCGGTCCCCGGCCGTGCAGGTTCACCGCCAGCGCCGGCCGCTGGACAGCCACCGGGCCCAGCTTCGGCGTGTCCACGACACCGTCGACCGCCCCGGACAGCAGCGCCACCGGTTCCAGCCACTGTGGCGTGGCCAGCAGGATCCGCGCGTCCGGCCGGGCCCGGCGCAGGCCGCGCAGCGCGGGCAGGGCGGTCAGCAGGTCACTGAGGCCGAGGGCGCGCAGCGCGACGACCGTTCCGGCCGGGCTGCGGCGGGAGAGCCGGTAACGACCGCTGTCACGACTGGTCACAGGTAGGGATTCTCCAGTGAGGGGGATGGTGGGACGCACGACGCTCCGTCCCGATTGGTCCTGT
>NZ_CEVIVC010000035.1:0-30169 GCF_982290645.1 Protofrankia sp. CiP1_Cm_nod4 | reverse complement strand
GAGAACGGCAAGGGAAACTATTACTACTCAGAGTGCCGATCTTTTGGGGTATCACCCCGTCCGGAACTGGGCGAAAGCGATCTCTCGTTCAGTTCGTCGCTCTTTCTGTTGATGTCGGATTCCTCGCGGTTGTGTGTACACCGGTCGAAACGGGTCACGGAGGAGGCGCGGAGCGGTGTGCGCCGGCCACTGCCCGACCGGCGATTCTCGCTGGTCCCGACGTCTTCGGCAACGGTTTTCGGTGACGGTTTTCGGCGATGCTGCGGTTTTCGACGGCGTTGCCCGGGGAAGGATTCCCCAGCATGTTCGCACGGTGCGGAGCCAGTATGCGCCTGTCCCGCTCGGTCCGGATGCCGGGTCTGGCGCACCGCCGGGCCCGGCCCCGCCGACGGCGGCCGGTGCCGGCCGTGGCGGCGGCCCGCGGGATCGTCGACCAGCGGACGAAGGTGGCGCTCGGCCCGGCCGCCTGACCGGTCATGGGTGCCGGCGATCCGCCGGCGTCCGGTGTCGGCGGCCGGCGCCGCCGCGTGGGCGGTGCGACGAGAACCGGCGCGACGAAAAGAGGTTCTTACAGCGAGAAAAAGTGGAACATTTTCCGCGATCTTTGTTCCGGGGAGAACTCTTGAGTGTTTTCGACAGTCTCATGCACGGACTCGACGAGGGCGACCGTGACCGGGCGCTGGATCTGATCAGGGACCGGATCAGCCAGGAACGCCACCGGGCCGAGGGCGGCGACGCGGTGCGCCGGGTCGACCGGGGGACCGGCCTGCGCCGTGGTGGTGCCGGTACCGGTGCCGGTGCCGGTGCCGGTACCGGTGGCCGCCGCATCCCCGCCCATCGGGACTCCCACCGCCGGGAGCGTTGACCGGCGCACGGCCGCGACGCGGGCAGGACGCCCGTCCGGGCCGACAGCGGGCCCGGACACGCCAGCGGACCTGGACCCAGTGGACCTGGACGACAGCGGAAACCACTGAAACCAGCCACAACCACAACCAGTGCCCGTCGTGCGTAGGTGGAAAGGGCTGTCCGGACGACGTTTTCCACCTACGGGCATCGAAGCCGTAGGTGGAAAAGAGCTGTCATGACAGCGGTTTCCACCTACGACTGTGGGGTTACGACTGGCGGGCGTCGGACGCCGAACGGCGGACGACACGGGCCGCGAAGACGCCCGCGCCGAAACCGTTGTCTATGTTGCACACCGCGATGCCGGGAGCGCACGAGGTGAGCATGGCGAGCAGTGCGGTAAGCCCGCCGAGGGACGCGCCGTAACCGACGCTGGTCGGGACGGCAACGACCGGTGTGCCGACCAGCCCGCCGATCACGCTCGGTAGGGCTCCCTCCATGCCGGCGATGACGATCAGGCAGTCGGCCCCAGCCAGCTGGTCACGGACGGCGAGGACCCGATGCAGCCCGGCGACCCCCACATCCATGATCGTCTCAACGCCCGCCCCGGACGCGCGGGCGGTCAGCGCGGCCTCCGCGGCGACCGGGGCGTCCGACGTCCCGGCGCAGACGACGACAACCCGGCCGCGAGCCGGGGGCAACGGGCCGACGGCAACCGTGACCGCACCCTGTGACACACCGGCCGCATGACTGGCAAAGGCCTCATGACCGGCGAAGATGGAGCGGCCGGCGGTGCCGGTACGGCCGGTGGTATCGGCATGCTCGGCGGTGCGGCCGGCCGCCGCGGAGGGTGTGCTGACAGCGTCGCCGGACGCCCAGGCCGCTGTCCGCGCGGACATCGTGAGCTCGTCCGGCCAGCGCGCCCGCAGCGCCGCGACGGTGGCGGCGTCGGCCCGCGTGACCAGCGTCGGACGGCCGGGGCCGGCAGTCCGCCGCAGTTCGGCGACGATGCCGACCGTCTGCGCCGGGGTCTTGCCGGCGGCGTAGACGACTTCCGGGTCGCCGGTGCGAAGCCCGCGGTGGGTGTCGACACGGGCGTACCCGAGGTCGCTCCAGCCGCCGCCGTCGCCGAGCGGGCCCGCGGCCAGGCGTGCCAGGGCGTCGTCCGGCCCGACCGTGCCGGAGGCCACGGCATCCAGCAGGAGCCGCACATCCTCCGTGTCCATACCGCCGACCCTATGGGTCCGCCGCCTGGATCTCTGCCGCCTGTTCGTGCCGACGGCCCGCCCGCGCCGCCGCTGTCCGGCCCGCCGGAACGGCCGGGCGGGGCCCACGGATGCGATCCGTCACCGGACCGTAGGATCGTCGAGGTGGGAGACGTGGAGCCGGCAGAGCTGACGACGGGCCCGGTGCTGGATGCCGGGTGCCCGTTCGCCCGGTATCCAGCACCTCGTACCGTTGAGAGATCCGCTTGGGACGCGTCCGGGCTCTTCTCCTCCTGGGCACTGTCGGGGCACGGTCGGGGGCTGCCGCGATGTCCGTTGCCCCGGTGACCGGCTCCGCCATGGGGGCGCCGCCCGCCCCGGCGGTCCCGCCCCGTCCACGTGGAAGGCTGTCGGCATGACATCCGGAAGGTCGTCGGTATGACGTCAACGACGCGTCTGGTCTATCTGGGGCCGCCCGGCACGTTCTCCGAAGCGGCGCTGATGACCCTGCCGATCGCCGACGGGGCCCGGCTCGACCCGCTGCCGAACGTGGCGGCGGCACTGGACGCGGTCCGCCAGGGGGACGCCGACGGTGCGCTCGTCCCGTTCGAGAACTCGGTTGAGGGCTCGGTGTCGACGACCCTGGACGAACTGGCCGCCGGTGATCTGCTCCAGGTCACCGCCGAGGTCGTGCTCCTGATCCGGTTCGCTCTGCTGGCCCGGCCCGGGACCGTGCTCGACGCGGTGCGCACGGTTTCCAGCCATCCGCACGCCCAGCCGCAGTGCCGCCGGTGGCTGGCCAAGAACCTGCCCGACGCGCGGTGGGAGCCGTCGTTCAGCAACTCCGAGGCGGCCCGCCGGGTCCAGGCCGGGGAGGTCGACGCCGCGCTCGCCGGCGCCTTCGCCGCCCCCCGCTACGGCCTGTCGGTGCTGGCCGACGACGTCCAGGACGTCGACGGTGCGCAGACCCGGTTCGTGCTGGTCACCCGCCCGGCCCCGCCGCCGCCGCCCACCGGGGCCGACCGCACCACGGTGGTGCTGTTCGAGCGGGACGATCATCCCGGCGCGCTGCTGGAGATCCTGACCGAGTTCGCCGTCCGGGGGGTCAACCTGACCCGGCTGGAGTCCCGGCCGACCGGCGCGGGGCTGGGCCGGTACTCCTTCTCGATCGACTGCGAGGGGCATGTGGCCGAGGCGCGGGTCGGGGAGGCGCTGTCGGCGCTGCACCGCCTCTGCGCCGAGGTGCGTTTCCTGGGCAGCTATCCGCGGGCGGACGGACGGGCCGGGGCGGTGCGGCCGAGCACGTCCGACGATGCCTTCCACGAGGCCGCGGTCTGGCTGTCCGGCCTGCGCGGGGACACCCGCGGCCGAGGCCGCTGACGGATCCGCGGCCTGCCAGCAGTGACGGCCTGCCGGGTGCGCGCACTGCCCTGACCGGGAGGACGGGGGCCCTGACCGGGAGGACGGGGGCCGGTATGGCCGTGGTGGCGGCCGTCGGCTCCTTCACCCGCGTGATTCGACAGTATTCGGTCATGCATTTCTGACCGCTCTGGGACGGATATACACTTTTTGACCAGCTCTCTGGGGGTTTGCGGATCCGAGGCGGACGCGATGCCCCCGGATCGTCGTGGTGGGTCGTCCGAGGCTGGAAGGGGCGATCGAAGCCGCGGATGATTACTGTGCGTCACGTCCGGTTGGTCCAGATAGTGATCGCTTGTGTCGTGGTCCGCACGTGTTCTCTCCCGCTTCTCTGTCAGGTCGCGACACTTCGGCATTTTTTTGTGTTACCTTGAGTTACATTCTCGCTACCAAGAGGGTTCGCCCGGGTGGGCGGACGAGTTGCCTCGCCGACAGGGAGGCCAGGGAGTGCGGTAGTCATGATCGATACTGGCGAGCTGTCCCTGCCAGTGCCCCGGGAGCCCGGACCAGCGGGACCGGTGGAGCCGGTCCAGCGGGAATCCCCGTCGCGCCGGGGGCCGCGCGAACAGCCGTGTGAAGAGCCGCCGTGGGAGGAACGGCGGAAGGGGCCCGGTCACACCGCTTCCGGCCCGTCGGCCGGCTCGGCCGGCATCTGGCCGGCGCTGCCGGGTGCGCAACGGCCCGTTCCGTCCACCGCGCCGGTCATGCCGGTCGCGATCCCGGCGGCCCGTACCCCTCCGGATGATCGCTTGGATGTCCGCGCGGCACCGGCGCCGCCAGGCCACGCGCTCCCGCCAGGCCACGCGCTCCCGCCAGGGCCTGTGATCCGGCCGGGGCGGGTGGCTGCCGGGTTTCCCGCGGGCTCCCCCTCGGACGGGCAGCCCCCGCCGTCAGAGCCGACGGTGGACGCGGGCCCGCCGATGTCCGACCGCAGGCAGTTCCACCTGTATGCCGGTGCCGCCATGGTGGGCGCGCTCCTCCCCGACACGCAGCTTGCGGATCTTCTCGACGCGCACGGCACGACCGCGCAGGCCGCGATCGCCCATGCCGAGGGATGGCTGGCCGGCCTGCTCGCCACCCACGAGCACACCCCGCCCGCCCAGATGGTCACCGAGACGGTCCGGCTGCGGCACTACCTGGACCAGCTCGCCCAGCGCCAGCTGACCGGCTCCGATGCCCGCCGGCTGCGCGTCACCGCTGGCCGGGCCACTGTCCTGCATGCTGACGCCGCTTTCAAGCTTGGCCAGCCCGAGGTGGCCGGGGCCCTGGCCGCCGCCGGTTTCGCGGCCGGGGAGTGGGCCGGGGACGGCCCGTTGCGGGGGTCCGCGCGTGAGATCGGGGCGGTCGCCGAGTTCTACGGCGGCCGTCCGGACGCGGCCCTGCGGCTCGCCCAGGACGGGCTGCGGTATGTCAGCGCGGGCCCGGTGCGGGCTCGGCTGGTCTGTCAGGAAGCCCGCGCGCTGGCCGCGCTCGGTGACGTCCGGGGCGCTGCGCGCGCGCTCGACCTGGCCTATGACCTCGCCGACATGATTCCCGTGGAACATTGGGGATCTCCGGGGCCGGGCTTCGACACCTTTCACCCGGTCGAGGTCGCCTACAACGCGACCACGGCGCTGTGCCTGCTCGGGCGGTCCCGCGCCGCCGAGGAACACGCGCAGCTCGCCATCCCACGGCTGGACGCGATGAACGCGCCGGGGTTCCGGTCGGTGATCCGTCTTGATCTGGCGTTGGCGCTGGCCCGCCAGGGCCGCCTTGAGCTCGACCGGGTGTGCGCGCTGGCCACCGAGGCGATTTCGATCTCCTGGGGGCGCACGGTGGCGTCGGCGTCGAACCGGGCCGACCAGCTGCTCGCGATGACCCGGGCGCACGGGGATGTCCGGGAGGTCCGGGAGCTCGCCGCGTACGTCCGGGGATGGCAGCGGGAGGGCCGACGTCAGCCGGCCGGCCCGGACGAGGCTGCCGCCGGAGCGGGCGCCGCCGGGTCGCGGGCTGCCGTCAAGCAGGCCGCCGGAGTGACGGCTGCCAGGACAACGGCCCCCGCGGGAAGCGAGCGGTGAGTCATGGCCGGCGCTGACCCCGTACAACCTCCGTAGCATCATGATAACGGACGGTGCATATCACGTGAATCACTTGAACGGCGCACGAAGGCCGGTGAGTGGCCCGGCCGCCGGTGACGGGCGTTTCACCGTCGCCCGGGCCTGGGAAGTTCTTCGGGAGATCTGCGCGGAGGCCGGCCTGGACGGCCAGGACGCGGAAATCATCAAAGTCGCAGCGAACGCGGTTTTCCGGCTGCCCCGGGCCGGGGTGGTCGTCCGGATATCCGGGTCGCGGGCGATGGCGCACCGGGCGGACAAGGTCGTCCAGGTCGCTCGCTGGCTGGCCTGCCACGGTGTCCCGGCCGTGCGCCTGGCGCCGGGCCTGCCGGCGCCGCTGTGGATTGCTGGCACCGTGGCCACCCTGTGGGTCGATGCCGGCCGCGGGGAGCCGCTGGAGCCGCTGGAGCCGGGAGGGCCGCTGGAGCCGGCAGCCGGGGCTCCCCTGCCCGCCGTCGGCGGGGAGGCCCAGCCGCCTGCCGGGGCTCGTGGGCCGGCGGCCGGGCACGGGCCCGCGGCCAGGCGTGCGGCTCAGGGCCGGGCCGCGCCGCCGCGTGGCACGGCGATGCTCCCGGTGACCGGGCGGGCCGCGACCGGACGGGCCGCCACCGGGCGTGCGCTGCCGGAGCGTGCGGTGCCGGAGCATGCGGCGAGGAGGGGCCCAGCGGCGGGACGGGCGGCCACGGCCGGCGGCCCGCCGACAGCGGGCGATCTTGCTGTTGCGTTACGTCAGCTGCACACCCTGCCGCTGCCGGACGTTCCCCTGCCCAGTTTCGACCCGCTCGCCGACGTCCGGTCACGTCTCGCCGATGCCGAGGGGCTGCCCGCCGCCGACCTCGCGTTCCTGCGACGACTGGCCGCCCGCTGCGAGGCCGCTCTTGAAAGCGTGGTGTACGCCCTGCCGGCCGGGATCGTCCACGGCGACGCCCATCTGGGAAATCTCGTCAGAGCTCGTGACGGCAAGGTGCTGATATGTGATTTCGACGCCACCTGCCACGGGCCGCCCGAATGGGATCTGATCCCGCTGGCCGTCGGGCGGCTGCGGTTCGGCTACCCGCCGGAGCAGTATGCGGCGCTCGCCGCCGCGTACGGTTTCGACGTCATGCGCTGGCCGGGTTTCGAGGTGTTACGGGCGGTGCGGGAGCTGAAGCTGACGACGAGCGTGGTACCGGTCCTCGCGAGCAGCCCGAGAGTGGCCGCGCAGTTCGCCGTCCGTCTCGCCAGCCTGCGTTACCAGGACGAGACCGTCCGTTGGATGCCCTATTCCTGAGAGCATGACCAGCCCTGAGAAAACGTCAGGATCCTGACTGCCGTCATGGTTCTGGCGAAATATCAGGACACTGGGACCGGTCTGGGAATGCCGTTCTCGCAGGGAACGTCGCCCTGCTGCGAAGACGTCGTCTTCGCAGCGGCATTCGTCCGCTGTCGGCCGCGGCTCCCTCGGGACCGCATCCTCCGGGTTTGCCTCCGGTGCGGGTACGTCGACGAATCCACCGTTCGATGTCGCCATGTTATCGGACGGCTGTTGGTGGGTGTTCCTGGGAAGTGTCGTGATTGTGCCCACCATCCGGCGGCCGGCCCGGGCACAACGCCCTGGTCGGCGGAGCAACGGACGGCTCTGGCCGTCCGTGCGTCCGGCCGTCCGGATTCGTCGCCGCCCGCCGGTTGCCGTCCTGACGGGCCGCCCGCCAGCGCGGGTTGCGGGGCCAGGAGGGCTCTGCGGAGCCAGGCGGCGCCGAGTGGCGCCGGGTGGCGATGTCAGCGGCGGCAAGGGGCGCGTCGCCTCGGCCCCCACGGCCCGAGAGAGCACCGTCGCGCCGGATGGGTGCCCGCCGTTCGCGGGGTGCCCGTGGGGCCTGCCCGGACCGGTTCGTCGACCGCCTCGCCCGGCCCGTGCGCCGTTCCCGCCGCGGCCGTCACATCGTCGTCCGAGGAGGGTCCGTCCGTGGGGGCCTTGCGCGGGGCCCGTCCGTTGCTCGAGGGGGGCCTTCGCCCGCGGAGATCACGGGATCATGCTGCCCACTGGCGCGGGACGGTGTCCGCGTCATCCGTGGGGTAGTGGTCCGCGATGGGTCGAAATATCCGTGGCCGGCTGCTGCCCGGGCGGTCGCCGGCTGGGCCGGACGGACCCGTCCGGCTGCGTGTGACCGATTGCCGGCGGGGCGGATCAGTGCTGTGGGCGCGCTGCTCCGCCACCGGCTTCCGTATCTGTTGATCCGTCTTCCTGGGCATTTTTTGGTAATGCTTCCGGGACTGGGAAGGAAGGAAATTCGAGAAGCTTTCAGCAGACCATGAAGTATCCGCCGTGACCTGCTTGCGGAAAGTTCGCCAAATGATGGCCGGACACCTGGGTCGGATGGATTCTTATGGTACGGTCGGCACTTGGCGCGCACTGTGGGAGTGACCGGTACCGGTGCCGCGTGGCTGCCTGGCGTGACAGATTCCCGGCCCGCGGTGGCCGCGCGCGGCCGGGTCGCCGCCCGATATTTGCCCGACTTTTGGCGGAGGGCCTCCCGCTTGCGGTGGCGGACGGCCAGGGTCTTTTCCCTGGCTATTTTTCTTCTTTTGATGGTATGCCGCCATTTCGCCCTCGGGAAACCCGCGGAATTACAACCTGCGAAGTTGGCTGTTGGGGTTGACCGGGTGAGTACCCGGTGGGGTAGTGTCACTTCTCGTTCGGTCGGTATACGACGAGAGGAAAAACGTAATGGCACAGCAGCAGCAGCAGGAGCAGATCGAGCAGGAGCTTCGCCAGAACTGGCAGCAGATCCGCTACCGCCTGCTCGACGAATTCGGCCAGGTCGGCACCGCGGACCTGGACGCCGCCCGCGACGTCAACGACCTCGTGCAGCGGATCGCGGACAAGACCCACCACAGCGAGCGCTACGTGGAGACCCGTCTCCAGGAGCTCGTCGGTGCGGGTGCCGGGCAGCGCGGCCAGCAGCAGGGCGGCTTCGGCCAGCAGCAGGGCCAGCAGCAGCAGCAGGGCCAGCGCTTCGGCCGGTAGGAACCGCGTAACACGGTGGTATCCCGGCGGTCGGACACCGCTGTGTGCCGCGGAGCTCCGTGACATGGCTGAGATACGTGTCGCGGAGTTTTCCATGGCACGGGGCGTACGGTGACCGTGTCGTGCTGGTGTCCGGTCGCTGAAAGCAGCTGCTCGGGATCTCCCGGTGGTAGTTGTTCCAACCAGTCAGGTGGTCTCGTCGCCAGGTAACAGGAGGCCACCTGACTGGCTGGACGAAAGCCCGCGTGACCGTGGTTCTTCACGCGTTCGAGGAATCCTGGTCCGCGAGGAATCGGGGGCCGGCGCGGCCCCCGTGCGCGGAGCGGGCGATCAGGGGGTAAGGCTCACCAGGAGCGTCCGGTACTCGAGTAGGGCATCGATCAGCCCCAGAACGACGGCGTTTCGAGGCATCTGACCGAGCTCGGTCAGCATCGAATCCGTCTGTTCCAGGGTCGGCTGAGCGTCGACCGCGGCGACAAGGGTGACCAGTCTGCTCATGAGTAGACCTCCAACGACTCTTGGTCGTGAAGCGATTTCCACTCAGTCAGCGCGCTGTGCGGCGGGATCGCATCACGTGATGCACCTGCCAGAACGGCGTTGCGTGGCGGGTTCACCAACATTTCCGACTCCATGCCCCCTGTGAAGGGCCCCTGCGGAGGAGCCCGGCCCCTTTGTCGGGCAGCGATACGTCCGATCTTACTGTAAGAAACGTAGAACCTCGGTGTTCCCGGCGGGTTGAGCTTCCGTTACGGCGAAGTAACAAAGTCTGCTCTTCCGCCGGCCGTCCCGGTAGGCCGCACGCTGTCACGCTAATGCCGTCACGGCAATGCTGTCACGCTAATGCGTTGAATAGCCGGTCGGGTGACCGGTATGTACCCCGGGCGTGTCGATATCCCGGCGCTGCGTATCCGGCACGGCCGCGCATGGTGATGGCGGGGCCGGACACGCCTGCCGGTTGTCGCCTGCCGGTTGCCATCCGCGGTTGTCGCCGTGGCGGGACGCGCACCGGGCCGGCGCGACCGTCCGGAGCCCGTCCGGAGCCGGGCCGGGGACCGGTTGGAGACCGGGCTGGGGAAGGCCGTCGGAGGCCGGAACCCGGTCCGCTCGCGTGCTTCACCCGGTAGCCTCGGACGGGTGGTCAGTACGGGTTTGTTCCCGGGCGGCAGGTGGCGATCACGGCATGGCTGCTGAACCGGTCGGCGACCCCGGCCAGGGCCCGGCTGTCCCGGACGCGCTGGTGGCGCCCACGGTGGGCGAACCGGTTGACGGTGACCTCAGCCGTGAGCTCGAGGATCTGGCGCATCGCGCGTGGCCGCCCCTGCGCGAGCGGCGGCTGGGTGGCTGGGTGCTGCGGGAGTCGGCCGGCTCCTCCCGGCGCGGTAACTCCGTGTGGGCCCGCGGCGACGTCGGTGACGTCGCCGACGCCCTGAACGCGGTCGGTGATTTTTACGCTACCGCCGGTCTGCCACCGACGCTCCAGATCACACCGGTGTCCCTGCCCTCGGACATCCACGAGGCGCTGGACGCGGCCGGTTTCGACGACACCGGGCCGACCGACGTCTGCGTCGCCGGCCTCGAGGAGATCCGCGAACGGCTGGCCGCCGGGCCCGCCGGGTACGTCCCCCTCGGCGCCGTCGGCTCCCCGTCCACCAGCGCTGACGGGTCCACCAGCGCTGACGGCCACCGGATGATCCTGCTCGACACTGTCGGTGATGTCTGGCTGGACGTCGCCGGCCAGGTGCTGGCGACCTTCGCCGGCCAGCGGGCCGGCACGCTGGGGGTGCTGGCGAACCTCACCGTGCCCGCGGCGTACGTCCTGTGCGTGCTGGACGGCGTGCCGGTGGCCGTGGGCCGCGGCACCGTGGACGGCGACTGGCTGGGGATCTACAGCATGGCGACCGTGCCGGCCGCGCGCGGCCGGGGAGCCGCCCGCGCGGTGCTCGCCGGGCTGGCGGACTGGGCGGCCGAGACGGGCGCGTCCCGTGCCTACCTGCAGGTCGAACAGACGAGTACGGCGGCCCGCCGGCTGTACGCCGCCCTCGGGTTCCGCCCCGTCTACCGCTACTCCTACCGCCGGCTGCACACCACCGCCACCGGCGCCCCCAGGTGAACGACCGGCGTCATCGGCCGTGCGGCATCGTCGGCACGGTCGTCCGGCCGCCGTGCGCGAGGGGCCGGCGGCCCCCCTGTCCCGCGGCCGGCCGTCCGGGGCACCGCCCGCGTCGACCGGTATCCAGCGGACACGGCCTAGCGTAGGGGGCATGACGTCCATGCAGGCCAGCCGTGGTCTTCTGGAGCCGCTGGGCCGTACCCGCGTGATGGGTGTGGTCAATGTGACGCCGGACTCGTTCTCCGACGGGGGTGCCTATCCGACCGCGGTCGACGCGGTCCGGGCCGGTCTGGCGATGGCCGCCGAGGGCGCCGACATCGTCGATGTCGGGGGCGAGTCGACCCGGCCCGGCGCGGGGCGGGTCGATCCGGCCGAGGAGCTGCGCCGGGTGCTGCCGGTGGTGACGGAGCTGGCCGCGGCGGGTGTCGCGGTGAGCGTCGACACGACCCGTCCGGCCGTCGCCGAGGCCGCGCTGGCCGCGGGCGCCGCGGTCATCAACGACGTGTCGGGTGCCGCCGACCGTGACCTGCTGGCGGTGGCCGCCGAGCGGGCGGTGCCCTACGTTCTGATGCACACCAGAGGTGTGAGCGCGGACATGGCCTCCCGCGCGGTCTACGGTGATGTCGTGTCCGAGGTCGTCGCCGAGCTGCGCGAGCGCCTCGACGTCGTGTTCGCCGCCGGGATCGCGCCCGAACGGGTGATCGTCGACCCGGGGATCGGTTTCGCGAAGGAGAGCGGGCACACCTGGGCGTTGTTGGCCCGCCTCGACGCCGTTGCCGCGCTGGGGCATCCGCTGCTGGTCGGCACGTCGCGCAAGTCCTTCCTGGGCAGCCTGCTCGCGGACGCCGACGGGCGTCCCCGCCCGGCCGGGGAGCGCGACGGCGCGACCCAGGCGACGACCGCCCTGCTGGCGGCCGACGGGGTGTGGGCGGTCCGGGTGCACGCGGTGCGGGCCGCGGCCGACGCGGTGCGGGTCGTCCAGGCATGGCGGCAGGCCCGCGAACGGCAGGCCCGGCCGGCTGATGGCGGGCCCGCGCCGGCGGAGCAGGCGCCCGCCAGGCCGGATTCCGCCGCGCCGGATCCTGGGACGCCGGATCCTGGAGCGCCGGATTCCGGGGCACTGGATCCTGGCGTCACGGATCCTGGCGCGCCGGCCCGTGGCGCGTTCCGGCTCCCGCCCACGGGTGCGGTATGACCGGCGCGTCACCGGACGCCGACGCGCCGGCGTCCGTGTCCGGCGCCGTGGTGCCCGGCACTTCTCCGTCACCCGGCGTGTCATCCGGCACGTCTTCCAGTGCGTCTCCCACGACGTCCTTCGTCACGACCGCCGCGACCCCCGCCAGGGCGCCTGTCGCGTCCAGCCGGATTGCCGTGACCGGGCTGCGAGTCCGGGGCTATCACGGTGTGTTACCGGCGGAGCGCGAGCTCGGCCAGGAGTTCGTGGTGGACGCCGCGGTGTGGCTGGACACCTGGCCGGCCGCCGCCAGCGACGACGTCACCGCCACCGTCGACTACGGGACGCTCGCCCAGACACTGGCCGGGATCGTCGCCGGGGAGCCCGTCAACCTGATCGAGACGCTCGCCCACCGGCTGGCCGACGCGTGCCTGGCCGACGACCGGGTCCTGCGGGCGGAGGTGACCGTGCACAAGCCGGCCGCGCCGGTCCCGCTGCCGTTCACCGACGTCGCGGTCACCGTCACCCGGGGCCGGTGGGCGTGAGCGGGGCCACGGGCCCGCGGCGGCCGGCACCGGCAGGCCCGGCGCCGGCGGTGCTGGCGCTGGGCTCGAACCTCGGCGACCGCCTTGCCCAGCTGCGTGCCGCCACCCGCCTGCTGGAGCCCGTGGCGGTCTCGCCGGTGTACGAGACCGCGCCCGTCGGCGGGCCCGCGCAGGCCGACTACCTCAACGCAGTGCTGCTGGTCCCGGCGGCACCGCCGCGGGACCTGCTCGCCGCGGCCCGGTCGGCCGAGGATGCGGCCCACCGGGCACGGGCCGTCCGCTGGGGCCCCCGCACCCTGGACGTCGACGTGATCGCCTGCGGTGACCTGACCAGCGACGACCCGGACATCCTGATCCCGCATCCGCGCGCCCACCTGCGCGCGTTCGTCTGCGTGCCGTGGCTGGACGTCGACCCGGACGCGGCGCTGCCCGGGCACGGCCGGGTCGAGGAGCTGGTGGCCGCGCTGGACACCTCCGGGGTCCGCCGGACGCCGTGGAGCCTGGCCGGGTGAGGCCGACGCGGGCGCGGGAACTGGTGGCGGCGGCCGTGGTGGTCGGCGTGCTGGCGTACGTGTTGCTGGCCTTCACCTACCGGGATCTGCCACGGTTCCCGCGGACGGCACCGCTGTCGCTGCTGATCGTCGGGCTGGCGGAGGCGCAGACCGCCGCCATCACCCGGCGCCGGTTGCAGGGGCGTCCGGGCACGCGGCCGATCCTGCCGTTGACCGTCGCCCGGCTGGCGGCGCTGGCGAAGGCGAGCAGCCTGACCGGGGCCGCGCTCATGGGAGCCTGGGCGGCGCTGCTCGGTTACACGCTGCCACGCCTGGAGGAGTTCGGTACCGCTGACACCGACGCGGTCACCGCCGGTCTCGGGGTCGCGGCGGCGCTGGTGCTCCTTGTCAGTGCCCTCCTGCTCGAGCGGGTGTGCCGGGTCCCGAAGCCGTGACGTGCCGACTGTATGATCATGTGTAGTCATATCGGCGGTGGTGTCCGTCGCCGGCCGCCGGGAAGATCGGCGCGGGTGCGCCGTCGGGTACGTTCGTCCCGCCGGGAGGCGGGCCCGGCGGCACGCCTGTCTGGATCATGCTCTGGATGGGCGTTCGCGACTGGTGTCCGCCTTGCGTGGCCAGCGCTGCCAGGCGATCGAAAGCCCCGGTTGGCCGCGAAGAACCCAGCTGATCGAGGAGTATGCGGTCGTGGTTTCCGCGGTGCCCACAACCCGGAGTGTCCGCCCGGCGTCTGGACACGATGAGGATCCCGCGATCCGGCGTTTGTCAACTGGGCGCACGCAACGCCAGCGCAACGCCGTGGTACACCGATGGGGGGACACATGACGTGGGCGCGGATCGTGAGGAGGCCGGTCGATGGCGGACGATATGCGACGATCTGACGCATCGAACCCACGTCGAGCCATGATCGCGGACGGTGCGCCAGCGGCGGCGGACCGCCCCGACGCGGGGCCGGTCCCCACCGGCCGTAGTGACTACCCTCCGAGTTCCTACCAGAACCAGGATGCTGAGCGCTACTACAACGCCCGCCAGTATCAGGATTCTGGCTCATATCGAGATCCTGATTCTCGCCAGGGGCCTTTCTCCCCTCAGATCTCCCCTCAGATGCCCGCGGGCCCTCAGCCGGCGGCCGGGGGATATCCCCCGCCGGGGCCGGGAGCGTATCCGGATTCGCGGTCACCCGGCCCGTCCCAGCGGCCAGGCGTACCGCCGCGGGCCGGCTACGTCCGGGACGAACCGGACGCCGGCTACGGGGCCGCGGCGGGCTACCGTGCCGGGCCCGTTCCCGGTGGCTACCCGCCGGCGGGCGGATATCCGCTGCCGGGTGCTCCCCAGGCCGGCGCCCCCGACCCCTACGGGGAGCAGACCAGGCTCGCGCCGGGGGCCAGGCCGTTCGGGCCGCCACCGGTCGACCCCGCCCCACGCGCTGGGGATCCATACCGGGAGGCACCCCGTCCGCAGGCACCCCCCGGCGGTTCCGGCGGCTCCCAGCCGGGGGCGCCCGGCTCGCGGCCGGCAGGCCGTTACCAGCCCGGCGCGCCCTACCCGCCGGATGGTGCCGGGTATCCGGCGAATCAGCCCGGGCCCGGCGCCTACCAGCCGCCGGCGGCCGGTTTCGGGACGGGCTACGCCGCTGGCGGGGAGGCGTCCGCCATCCAGGACGCCGCGGCGGCGGTGGCCACGCCATCCGCACCGCAGCCATCCGCGGCACAGCCGGCCGCGGCGCAGCCGGCCCGGTACCCGCCGGATCCGCTGCCGCTCGACGAGCCGGCGCCCGGCGCCATGACGGTCTTCACGGATCTGCGGTCCAGGAAGGGCAGCGACCGTCCCGGACGCCCGGACGGTGTCCCCCCGCCCCGGACCAGGCAGGCCGGCGCCGACACGTCGGCATCGACCTCCCGCCGGCCCAGGCCGGACCGCGCCGACCGCGCCGACCGTCGAGCGGGCCCGTCGGCCGCCGAGCAGAGCACCACTGGCGAGCAGGCCGTTACGCTCCGAGCCGAGTCGGGCCGGCGCCGGGACGACCGGGACGACCGGGACGACCGGGACGACCGGGACGACCGGGACGACCGGGACGACCGGGACGACCGGGACGACCGGGACCGGAGCGACTCCCGGCCACCAGGCCGGTCCGCGAGCCGATCCGCGAGCCGGTCCGCGAGCCGGTCCGCGAGCCGATCCGCGGACGGGTCCACGGCGGACGCGGGAACGCGCCGCGGTCGTTCCCGCGATGCCGGCGGGCTCCCCTGGCTGCTGCGCCGACTGGTGTACGCGGTGGTGATCCTCGGTGTCGCCTTCGCCGTCGGGGGCGGGGCCGGGTTCGTGTGGCAGAAGATCGGCGCTCGTGGGGACGGTGCCGCCGCCGTCACGGCCCGGCCGTCCGGGGCGCCTGACGACCAGGCCGGCGCCACCGCGGGGCCCGGGGCGCCCGCGAGCCAGCCGCCGGCCACGGCGGCCGTCCCGCCGGACTGGGCCGCCGTCACCGACGCGCAGCAGAAGGCGACGTTCTCCCACCCGGCGGCCTGGCAGCAGCGCCGGGACAACACCGCGGTCTTCTTCGTCGAGCCGCCGGTGGGGAACGCGCGGTCCGGCGGCCCGCAGATGGTCGGTGTCGCCCGGGTCGCCGGGACGGACCAGGCGGCCGCGCTCACCGCCGTCCAGGGCTCGGAGTTCGCCATCCAGCCCGGCGTGACCAGGGAGACCACCCGGACGGTGGCGGATCCCGGCGGCGGGCAGGCCCAGGAGTGGGTTGGCTCGTACCTGCGCGAGGGGCAGCGGGTCACCTATGTGATGCGGGCGGTGCCGGCCGGGGAAGCGGTCTACGTCCTGATCGCCCGCTCGTCGTCGCAGTCGGCGGCGACCGCGGCCACGCTGCTCGAGAGCCTGCGCGCCTCCTTCCGCCCGGCATGACCCGGCTGCCCGGGACGGCCGTCCGGAACGCCCGAGCGCACCGGGCAGGCCGCGGAGCGCTCTCGAGTACGGTCACCGCTGGTAACGCTTTGGTTTTGTTGAACGCGGGGGCCGGAAACAAGCGGCTGTAACAGCAGCTGTTTTGTTCCTCATTGCGGTGAGCTGGTGCTTCCTGAACCGGGCAGCGTTACCCGATCGACGCTTCGGCTGCCGCCGCGCACACCGTCCCCGCATGACGGAGGGGCCTGTCGTGATACGAGAACCCACTGTCATTGTGTATCCGTTGTTAATTTCTGCTGTTGGGGAATTATTTCTCTGTTGTTTCCGCGGGCGACGACCGGTGGCCGTCGGGCCGGCCTACAGGTCGGGCCCGGCGGCGGACGAGTGCATCGGGGCGAGCAGCCGCCAGATCACCTCGGCGGTGTCGAAGTGTTTCGGGCCGGTGGCGGGTGGCCAGCCGTGGGCGAGGCCGGGGAGCAGGAACTCCACGATCCGGCTGCCGGACGAGCACACCGTCTCCTGCCTGATCGCCGTGTACCCGTCGCGGGCGGCTGTCGCGGCACCGGCCCCGGAAGCGTTCGTCCCAGTGCCGTCTTCAGCGCCCGCTGGTGGGGCGAGGGCCGCGACGGCCTGGCCGGCCGGCGCCTGCTGTGCGCCCCCGCCGGCGCCGGCCGGGCCGGCGGCCCTGTCCTGCGCGAGGCCGACCAGCTGGCCGCCTGCCGCGCTCCCGACGGCGATACCGTCGCCGCCGACCGTGAACGTGTCCCGCGGCAGCGACGGTTCGGGGCAGCCGGCGCTGGCCCGGAAGGGCGACAGGCTCTCCCGCGCCGACCGCAGCGGCGTCCCGAGCGTCTCGGACCAGGCCTCGCCGGCATACGGGACGCGCTCGTCGAGCTGGCCGTGGATGGCCACCACGGTCACCGGTTTCGCCGGCGCGCAGCCGGCCGTCTGCAGGCTGGCCGCGACCACCGCGATCCCGGCGATCTCGCCGGCATGCTCGCAGGCGTAACGGTAGGCGATCATGCCACCGTTGGAGAAACCGACGAGGAACACCCGTTGCCGGTCGATCGGGTAGTGCTGCTCCAGATGCGAGATGAGCGCCCGTAGCCATCCGACGTCGTCGACCTGCTCGGCCGCGGACCGTCCGCAGCAGGTGCCCGCGTTCCAGGAGGTGTTGAGCGCGTCGGGGTAGGCCACGGCGAACCCGGCGCTGCCCGTGAGCGCCTCGAAGCCCCACAGCGACTGGGGCTCCGTGCTGTCGTTGTCCAGGCTGTGCAACGCGATGACGAGCGGGAAGGGCCGGGCGGCCGTGACGGCCGGCAGCGTCAGGCGTAACGGCGTCGTGCGTCCCGACCGTTCGTAGGCGTCCGGCCCGGCTGTCGGGGTGGGCACGATGATCCTGAGGGTGGTCGGGGAGGGGGTCGGCAGGACGCGGTCGTAGAGGGCCGCGCACCCCCCGGCGCACAGGGCCAGCATGGAGATGAACACGACGCAGCAGGCCAGCGGGCTACGGCGCGGCAGGCCGCGGCGGCGGGGCGAGCCATGGCGGCGGCACTGGGACAACGGCGGGCGGGGCGGACGGGAGGGCGGCATCACACCCATTTTGTCCTGTTGGTGACAGAAGCCCGTCACCGGTGCCGGCGTTGACTCCCCCGGATGGCTCGAGTTCCGCGCGTGATGTCCGCTTCGCGGTCCCGGCCGACGAGCGGTATGACTCTCGCGGACGGCAGAGGCGCGGACGGTAATGAAGCGCTGGGACGGGCGGATGGCGCGGCGGACACGGCAGGAGCCGCGGGAGAAGGACGGCCCGTGACGGTCCCGGTCGCTCCGGTGATCCCGGTAGGGGATCCGGGAGGCCCGCTGGCCCCGCCAGCGGGCGCGGTGGCCGCGGGAGTCCCCGGGCGGGCCGAGTCCCTGGGCGGCCGCGCCCCGATGGTGGGTGTGGGCCCGGACACCGTACGACCGAGATCCGTTCTGGATCCGGATGCCGAACGGCCCAGGCCAGCGCCGGAACCGGGCACCGAGCCGGTGTTCGGCGCCGTCCCCGTGACCTGCTCCCGCTCCGGATCCGGACCAGGCTGCCCCGTCCGCACGACGCCCAGGCGTGGGCGTCCCGCCGTGTCCAGGGGAACCTCCCAGTCCACTATGTCCGCCGTGTCCGCCGGGCCGGTGTCCGGCAGGGACTGCAGGACCACGGCGCGGTACTGCACGAACGCCTCTCGCGCGCGGCTTTCCAGGTCGTCGACCAGTCCGAGCTGTTCGCGGACGCGGCGTTCACCGGCCGGCCCGGCCGCGAGCAGGTCCGACAGGCAGCGGTCGACGGCGCGACGGGCCTGTAGCCAGACCAGGAGCAGCCGGGAGCGCTCCAGGTCTGATGGCGTGTCCACCGAGATGTCTCCCTACTTCCCGCGTGCTGCGTGACGTGCCCCGTAGTGACGTGCCCCGTAGTGATGTGCCTGTCGTGACGTGCTCCGTAGGTGGTCCTTGGCTGCCGTTGGTTGCGACTCGCTGTCGTACCAGAGTGCCTTACCCACTCCTGTCGCGCGCGTCAGTTCGTGGAACGGACACGTGTCCGTTGCGTCCGTTCTGGACTGATGTCGCTATTGCGGCGGCCTGTTGGTGTGGCGGCCGTCCCCGTATCGGAAGGTCATGGCTGGCGGGTGGGTTCGGCGTGGCCGCCGGGTTCGCCTGCGTCGTGTTGCGGAGGGAGCGGCTCGCGTGGGGTGCCCGGCCGCCTGCCGGTGCGGCCGGAGGCGACCAGGTCGCTCACGGCGACCAGCATCGGCTCCTCGGCCGCGGAGCGTGCCCGGTTGCCCTGCCATGTCGACCGGGCGCTGGCCAGTTCCTGTCCGCCGCGACGCAGGACCTCCTCCCAGCGCTGTTGCATGGGACGGATGAGCCCGCCGCCCACCCCCACGATCGTCACTCCGGTGACGGTCGCGAGAACAGCGTAGAGCATCGGTGTTGTCACGGATGTGGCAAGGCCGAGCTCGTCCAGGGCGGCCTTGCCAAAGCCGATCATGATGATGGCGGCGCTGATGCCCCCCGCCGTCCCGGCGTAGGGCAGGCCGCTGAGCGCGCTGCCGACATACCTGCGCGCGGTGGACGCCAGGGTGGCTCCGATCACGAGAACGACGCAGGCGAGCACGGTGTGTGCCAGCAGAACGGCAAGGTCGCTGATGAGGCTGCTGACCGGGTTGGCTCCGAACACGCCGAGTGCCAGCTGGAGAAATGCCAGCGCGGCGATGGCGAACGTGATCCGCATGAGGCCGGTGCGCAGGTCGGCTGCGGGGCGGCGGAGCGCACGGGGCAGCCCGCTGCGGTCGAGCAGGTTGTCGGTGCCGGCGCGGACCAGCAGACGGTTGACGGCGCTGACGATGCCACGGGCTGCCAGGCCGCCGGCGAGCACGATGAGCACGAAGGCGCCGATCTTCGGCACGCTCTGGATGACGGATGCCCACGCGTCCCGGACACCCTGGTCCCAGCCGGCAGCCTGCGGTACCAATAGTCCTCCTCCGTCCTAGGGGGCCAGAGGCGGCGTGATCGTGCTCGTCTCCCGCTGCCGTGGCCCGGCTCTCCGGGCCACGCTCAGGGCCGAGGGCGACGCGATCGCGTGTGTTTCCTGCCCGGGGCCGCGCGTTGGAGCGGCGGTCGAACGACGACGTCTGGAGCATGCCGTAGGTCCCCACAGGGGTGGCTGTTGACAGAACACCTCATACATAGCGATCGCACCATGTTGCCACACGATCGCCGAAAGTAGCTTTCGTGTAGTCCGTCCATGGATGCCCGGAGCAAAAGGGACGTCTGGGTGCCGGCGCGGCGGCGACACCCCGAGGCGGGGTGTTCCCCTCGAGGTGGAGCGCTCCGGGGCACAGCGCTCCGGGGTGACGGTAGCCCCGGCCCCCGGCCGCTGCCGACCGGCGGTCCTCTCCTGGCCGACGCGCCGCCTACTGGTTGGCGGTCTTCCGGACGATCTGCTTGGCGACCCGGTTCACGATGGCCTGGTCGGGCGCGTCGAACACCCGGCCGACCAGGAAGGAGCTCTGTACCTGGCCGGCGAAGACGAACATCACGTCGAACGTCATCGGCACCGCCGGCCCGTCGAGGGTCATCGACGCCTTCACCCTGGTCAGCGCGGTGACACCGGCCGGGGGTGTGCGCCTCGTCGTCGACAGGACCGTGAACGTGCTGCCCTCGGGCAGGTCGGCGGCCTCGGTGTACCCGCGTTTGAGCAGGTCGCCGACGCAGGAGGGGAAGGACGGATCGGCCGCTATCCGGACCGCCTCCGTTATCACCTCGGCCGGATAGACCGCCGCTACCGAGCCCATGAAGACCAGGTTGTCGTTCGTGGCGAAGTAGGGCCCCTTGGCCGAGTCCAGCGGCTCGACCCGCGGATCGGCCCCCGGCCTTCCGACGCACGACGCGAAGCCGGTCATCGCGGCCACGGAGAGGGCCCCGCGGTTGTCCAGGGACGTGCTCGCGTTGAAACCGGCGGTTTCCGGCCCCTCGGTCAGCACGTAGTCCCCCGCGTGCAGGTTCGTGCGGGCGGCGGCCGACGCGACCGGGACCGCCGGCTGCCCCGGCGTCGCGCCGCCGGCGGGCTGCCGCGATCCTCCGCAGGAGCCGGCGGCAAGCGCCAGCAGAACAGCCACGAGAGCGACGCCGAGTATCCGGACGCGCGGGCGCCGCCTGGGCCGGGACATCGCCATGAGCGTTAGTACCCCCCTGACTGCGGTGGAGCGTTCGGTGGGTTCCCGATTGGTCCAGTATGCACTGATTGCACGGAGTAATATTGCTGCTACAGCCTTCTGGGGCTGATGTGCCGCCGGGTGGGTGGCGGCACCAGCCCCACCACGGGGGATGTGAGGATGCGACCGTGACGGACGACTCTTTTCCCACCGGCACCACCACGGGTACCGGCACCGGCACCGGCACCGGTGTCCGTGGCGGGGGTGGCGCTCTGCCCTTCGTCCCGCCGGATGCCGGCCTTGCCGGGCTGGCCACGGCCGCCGCGTCCTGCCGGGGCTGTGAGCTGGCGGACCTGCCCGACACCCGGACCGTCTTCGGGGAGGGGAACCCGCGTGCGCGCCTGGTCCTCGTCGGCGAACAGCCCGGTGACGTCGAGGACCGGCGTGGCCGGCCGTTCGTCGGGCCCGCCGGCAAGCTGCTCGACCGGGCGCTCGCGGACGCCGGGATCGACCGGGCCGAGGCGTACGTCACGAACGCGGTCAAGCATTTCAGGTACCGCCGCAACGATGGGCCGCGGCGTATCCACCAGACGCCGGATGCCCGGCAGGTCACGGCCTGCCGGCCGTGGCTCGCGGCCGAGCTGAACCGGATCCGGCCGCGGCTGGTCGTCCTGCTCGGCGCGACCGCGGGGCAGGCGCTGCTCGGGCCGTCGTTCCGGGTGACGAAGATGCGCGGCCGGTTACTGCCCGGGCCGCCGGGGTCGGATGCCCAGCTGATCGCCACGTTGCACCCGAGCGCGGTGCTGCGGGTCGAGCCGGCCACTCGGGACGAGGCCTACGCCGGCTTCGTTAATGATCTTCAGCTCGCTGGGCGCATTCTGGCCGGCATGACGGGCTGACCGCCGGAGACGAAACGCCGGGCGCCCGTGGCTGTACCGACGGGCGTCCGGCGTTGTGGATCAGGTGACGATCTCCACCGGCGTGCCCAGCGGGAGCAGGCGCGCGAGCCGGGTGATGGTCTCGTTGCTCACCCGGATGCAGCCGTGGCTGACATCCTGGCCGAGCAGGTTCGGCTGGTTCGTCCCGTGAATACCGATCACCGGCGCTCGTCCCTCGAAGGAGTCGAGGGTGGTCGAGAAGCCGCTCAGTCCGAACGCGTACGGCCCGTACGCGCCGGCCGGGTTGCGGGGCTGGAGCAGCTCGGTCAGGTAGAACTTCCCGCCCGGGGTCGGGGTGTCACCCGTCCCGACGGCGGTCGGCTCGTCGACGACGACCTGCTGCTTGTCATAGACCCGCAGCCGGTGGTCCTTGCGGGCGACCACCACCCGGTAGCTGGTCTGGCTGGCCTTCACCTGGGCGTCCTTCACCCAGCCGGTGCTGCCGGCGGGCTGGACCGGCAGCAGCACCTGCCACCAGCCGGGGAGCTTCGTCACCACCAGGAAGACCCGCGGGGCGCCCGCCTCGTTCGGGTTGCTCAGCTGGGAGACCACGCTCGCGGCGATCGGCGACTTGTAGATGTCCACCTTCGGGACGACGGCGGTGACGATGGTGGACGTCCCGTCCTGGCTGGCCGAGGCCGCGGCGGCCAGCTCGCTGTGCGCCGCCTGCGGGACGGCCGTGCTCGCCGGCGCTGCCGGCGGTGTGTCCGTGGGCGAGTCCGTCGATCCGCCGCCACAGCCGGTGAAGGCGATCAGCCCGGCGAGGACGAGCGACGGGACTCCCGCGCGCCGCGGGGACAGCCGCCGCGGGGACGGCGTGCTCCTGGCCGTGGCCGCCGCCGGCACGGATGAGGATGAGGATGAGGATGAGGACACGGGCGTGCCTCCGGTGGGCGCGGTACCAGTGGGCATACCGGTGGACGAAACGGCGTGTGCCGCCACCCCAGGGGCGGGGCGACGGCACACGCGCGAACCCAGGATCATCATCCTGTGTAGTAGACCTTGTCCGTGACCACGGGGTTCGCCGGTGTGGAGACCGGTACGGTGCCGCCGGTGTCGACGTCCTGGTCGTGGCCCGAGTCCCCGCCGGGGCAGTTGGCGACACCGATGGCCGGGATCGCCTTGAGCAGGGTGCCCGACAGCAGGTCGAACGGAATGGCCAGGACGGCGTCGAGCACGTGGGTGACGAGAGTGATCACGCCGCCCGGCGGGATCTCGCCGGTGCCACCCTTGCCCTTGGTGTCATACCAGCCGAATCCGAAAGGCTTGCCAGAGGTGTTCTTCAGCTGCCACTTGCCCCCGTCGGGGCCGCAGGAGTGCAGCAGCGCCAGCGGCTGGGCCAGCAGGTTGCCCACTTTGCTCAGGTCGATCAGGCCCTGGATGTCCACCGGCAGGCCGGGAACGAGCGTGAGCAGGTTGTGCAGCGCGTCCGGCGACAGCTGCGTGATATCCGCCGGGAGGTTGGCGGGAAGGTTGGCCGGGAGGTTGGCGGGAAGGTTGGCCGGGAGGTCGGCCGGGAGCTTGGCGGGAAGGTTGGCCGGGAGGTCGGCCGGGAGCTTGGCGGGAAGGTCGGCCGGGAGCCCCGGCTGCGCTGGCGCCTGCTTGACCGCGCTCGCCACGGTCCCCTGGACGGGAGTCGAGGTCTGGTCGTCCGCCAGGGCGGCCGGGGCGGTCAGCCCGATCATCATTGATCCGATTACGCAGGCTAGAGTCAGCCGCGTCCTGCCTAAACGCATTGTGTTTGCCCCCTCAAGGCTTTTGGCATGCCGGAAGCGGGCCTGTGGCCGCTGTCACAGCAGCATGTTGCGAGGGATGCTACCAATGAGCTTCCGCAACTCGCACGCAGAGGTGCCAGTTGTGATCAAAAATGTAACCGCGTGTGGCGGAATTGTGTTTCTGTAGATTATAGGATTCGGCTGGCCTGCTCGATTGACGATTGTGTCATGTTCGCGAAGTGACCTTGTCGCGGCCTGCCGCAAAGGCGCTGCCACGGTAAGAATTCGCTGCTGTGCCGCGTCTCATGGCGACAGGCGCTCGACGATCCAGCGACCGCCCTCGCACGGCCGGCCGTGCCCGCCGGCGCCGCGTTCACCGGCCCGTGGCTCACCGGCCGGGGCCTTGCCGGCGGGAACGTCGACAGGGGTGCCGGCGGGAATATCGTCAGGAGCGCCGTCGGCATCGGTTCGACGGTAGCGCAGCCGGTCGTGCAACCGGTCAGGGCCTCCCTGCCAGAACTCGACCGTTTCCGGGACGAGCCTGATCCCGCCCCAGAACGCCGGCACCGGAACCGGTTCCGGCGCCGGCCAGCGGGCGTCCAGTTCGGCCCAGCGCCGCTCCAGCGGCTCCCGGGAGCCGATCACCTCGGACTGTCGGCTCGCCCACGCCCCGAGCTGCGAGCCGCGCGGCCGGGACCGGAAGTACGCCGCGGTCTCGGCGCGCGGCACCTCCTCGAGCCTGCCGGTGACGACGACCTGCCGTTGCAGGGCGTGCCAGGGAAACACCAGCGAGCCGTACGGGTTCGCGGCGGCATCCCGGGCCTTGCGGGAGCCGAGGTTGGTGAAGAGTGTGAAGCCACGCTCGTCGAACCCCTTGAGCAGGACGGTCCGGGCGCTGGGCCGGCCGCGGGCGTCCGCGGTCGCGAACACCATCGCGTTCGGCTCGGGCAGCGCCGATCCCGCCTCGGCGGCCAGCGCGGACGCCTGCTCGTACCAGCGCGCGAACTGGGCCACCCAGCTGGGGGCAAGATCGGACTCGTACAGCCTTCCCGCGCTGTAACAGCGCCGTTGGGCGGCGGGATCGGGCACCGGCGGCAGGGCGTGGTTCGGGCGGGCGGACACGCCGTCGATCGTGTCACCTTTCCGAGGCCGGCCTCCGTGACGCCGGACGCGGTGACGCCGGACGCGGGCGATCTTCCGAGTCGCAGGTGAGAGTGACCTGCGCCACGTCGGTAGGGCCGTCGTGGCCGGTGAGGCCCGATGCGCCGGGTAAGTTCCGACCGCGTTCACGGTGGGCCACCAGCGGTGTCCTGCTGGGCTATGGCACCGCTTCCGCCGAGAGGGCAGGATGCAGACAGGTAATTCTGCCCGATGATGCAACCAGCTCAGATCAGCTATCGGCTGGCGTTCGGCGTGCCGAGACCCCGCGTCGCCGTCCACGCGAGGCCGGCGGAGACAGGAAGCGGAGCCCCGGACTTCGATGTCTGAGAAGACAAGTGATTTCAAGCCCGGCCTCGAGGGCGTGATCGCCTTCGAGACCGAGATCGCCGAGCCGGACAGGGAAGGCAGCGCGCTACGGTATCGCGGCGTCGACATCGAGGATCTTGTTGGCAAGGTCGACTACGGCCACGTGTGGGGGCTGCTCGTCGACTCCTCGTTCGAGCCCGGCCTGCCACCGGCGGAGCCGTTCCCGCTGCCGGTGCACTCCGGCGACATCCGGGTGGACGTGCAGAGCGCGCTGGCGATGCTGGCTCCGCACTGGGGGTTCGGCCAGCTCATCGACATCTCCGACGCCCAGGCGCGCGACGATCTCGCCCGGGCGTCGGTGGTGGCGCTGTCCTTCGTCGCGCAGGCGGCCCGCGGCCTCGGCCAGCCCGCCGTCCCGCAGAAGGATGTCGACCGGGCCCGCACGATCACCGAGCGTTTCATGATCCGCTGGCGGGGTGAGCCGGATCCCAAGCACGTCCAGGCGGTGGACGCCTACTGGGTGTCCGCGGCTGAGCACGGTATGAACGCGTCAACGTTCACGGCGCGGGTGGTGGCCTCCACCGGCGCGGACGCGGCGGCCTCGCTGTCCTCCGCGGTGGGCGCGCTCTCCGGCCCGCTGCACGGCGGCGCCCCGTCCCGGGTGCTGGCGATGCTCGACGAGGTGGAGGCCACCGGCGACCCGGCCGGGTACGTCCGCCGGGCGCTGGACCGCAAGGAGCGGCTGATGGGCTTCGGCCACCGCGTCTACCGTGCGGAGGATCCGCGCGCCCGGGTGCTGCGCCGCACCGCGCGCGATCTCGGCTCGAACCGCTACGAGGCGGCCGAGGCGCTGGAGGCCGCCGCCATCGAGGAGCTCACCAACCGGTACCCCGACCGCCCGCTGCGGACGAACGTCGAGTTCTGGTCCGCGGTCGTGCTCGACTACGCCGGGGTGCCGGCGCACATGTTCACGTCCATGTTCACCTGCGCGCGTACCGCTGGGTGGAGCGCCCACATCCTGGAGCAGAAGCGCACCGGACGCCTCATCCGCCCGTCCGCCCGCTACGTTGGCCCGGCTCCCCGGCCGCTCGGAGATATTCATGCCTGACCAGATCGTCATTCCCGGGCATCTGCGCCCGGTCGACGGGCGCTTCGGCTGCGGACCGTCCAAGGTCCGCCCCGAGGCGGTGGCCCGGCTCGCCGCCACCGGCACCTCACTGCTCGGGACGTCGCACCGGCAGAAGCCCGTGCGCGCCCTGGTCGGGCGGGTCCGCGCCGGGCTGGCCGAGCTGTTCTCGCTGCCCGACGGCTACGAGGTGCTGCTCGGCCTCGGCGGGGCCACCGCCTTCTGGGACGCCGCCGCCTTCAACATCGTCCGGGAACGCTCCCAGCACCTGGTGTTCGGGGAGTTCGGCGGCAAGTTCGCCGACACGACGAAGGGCGCGCCGTTCCTGGCCGAGCCGTCGGTCGTCTTCTCGGCGCCGGGCAGCCACCCCGAGTGGGCGCCCGAGCCGGGTGTCGACGTGTACGCGACGCCGCACAACGAGACGTCCACGGGTGTGGCCAAGCCGGTGCGCCGCCCGGTCGGGGCGGACGCGGGAGCGCTGCACCTGGTCGACGCGACCTCGGGCGCCGGCGGGCTGCCGGTGGACCTGTCACAGGTGGACGCCTACTACTTCGCGCCGCAGAAGAACTTCGCCTCCGACGGCGGCCTGTGGGTGGCGCTGCTCTCCCCGGCCGCGCTGGAGCGGGTGGCCGAGATCGCCGCCTCCGACCGCTGGATCCCGCCGTTCCTGGACCTCACCACCGCCCGGGACAACAGCGCCAAGGACCAGACGTACAACACCCCCGCGGTCGCCACGCTGTTCCTCTTCGCCGACCAGGTCGAGTGGATGCTCGCCAATGGCGGCCTGGACTGGTGCGTGCGCCGCACGGCCGAGTCGTCGTCGATCCTCTACACCTGGGCGGAGAAGGCGAGCTACGCGACGCCGTTCGTCGCCGACCCGGCGCAGCGCTCCCAGGTCGTCGTCACGATCGACTTCGAGGGTGTGGACGCGGTCGCGGTCGCCCGCACCCTGCGGGCCAACGGCATCGTGGACGTGGAGCCGTACCGCAAGCTCGGCCGCAACCAGCTGCGGGTGGCCTGCTTCCCGGCGGTCGAGCCGTCCGACATCCAGGCGCTCACCGGCGCCGTCGACTACGTGGCCGAACGTCTGTAGGCCGCGGGACCTGCTTTTTCCACCAGCTTTTCCACCGGATTTTCCGGCGCACCACCCCTCGCCGCTTCATCCGTGTCATCCGTGTCATCCGTGTCATCCGGACTGTCGGCACCGTCCGGTTCCGGTGTCGTGCCGGCGCTGGTCCTGGAGTGTTCCGCGGAACACTCCAGGACCAGTACTCGTCGCGCTTCCCACGGGACCGGGGGTATAGCGGTTTCTAGCGGCGCGGACGGGCCGGGGCGGCCTGGGCCGCCAGCGCCGCGATCGAGTCGGCGGTACCGGCGAAGTCGGGCGAGCGGTCCTCGATCGGCGTGTACGGACGCTCCTCGTAGCCGACGTAGAGCTGGCGCGGCCGGGCGATCTTCTGCTCCGGGTCGAGCAGGCCCTCCTCCCACTGGGCGAGCCAGCCAGGCATCCGCCCGACCGCGAACAGCACCGGGAACATCTCCACCGGGAAACCCATCGCCTGGTAGATGATGCCGGTGTAGAAGTCGACGTTCGGGTAGAGCTTCCGCTTGATGAAGTACTCGTCCTCGAGCGCGACCCGCTCCAGTTCCAGGGCCAGGTCGAGCAGCGGGTTCGTCCCGGTGACCTTGAACACCTCGTCGGCTATCTGCCGGATCACCCGGGCCCTCGGGTCGTAGTTCTTGTACACCCGGTGCCCGAATCCCATCAGCTTCTTCTTGCCGCTCTTGACCTGCTCGATGAAGGCCGGGATGTTCTCCACCGACCCGATTTCGGTGAGCATCCGCAGCACCTGCTCGTTGGCGCCGCCGTGCAGCGGGCCGTACAGCGCGGAAATAGCCGCGGCGGCCGCCGAGAAGGGGTCGGCCTGGGAGCTGCCGACGGCCCGCATCGCGTTCGTCGAACAGTTCTGCTCATGGTCGGCGTGCAGAATGAACAGGACGTCGAGGGCGTGCTCGAGAATCGGGTCCGGCTCGTACTTGAGCTCGGTGGCCTTCCACATCATGTTCAGGAAGTTGCCGGCATAGGACAGGTCGTTGTCCGGGTAGACGTACGGCAGTCCGATCGAGTGCCGGTAGGAGAAGGCCGCCAGCGTCGTGATCTTCGCGATGAGCCGGACGATCTGTAGCCGGCGCAGCCCGGGATCGGTTATCTCCTTGGCGGCCGGGTAGAAGGTCGACAGCGCGCCGACGCTCGACAGCAGGATGCCCATCGGGTGCGCGTCGTGGTAGAAGCCGTCGATGAACTTCTTGATCGATTCGTGGACGAGCGTGTGGTGCGTGATCTCGCTTTCCCACACCGCCAGCTCCGAGGACGTGGGCAGCTCCCCGGCGAGCAGCAGGTAGGCGACCTCCAGGAAGCTGCTCTTGTCGGCCAGCTCCGTGATCGGAAAGCCGCGGTAGCGCAGGATGCCGGCGTCACCGTCAATGAAGGTGATCGAGCTGCGGCAGCTCGCCGTGTTCGTGAAAGCTGGGTCGTAGGTCAGCAGGCCGAAGTCGGTCTCGTCGAACTTTATCGCGCGCAGGGCGTTGGCCCGGATCGCGCCGTTCTCGATCGGGATCTCATAGGTCCGGCCGGTGCGGTTGTCGGTGACGGTCAAAGTGCTGGCCTGCTCGGTCACGCCGGGCTCCTCTCGCTGTGGCGATCACGTCGGTGTGGCTCATGCCGGGGCCGCGGCGTCGGGGTGTGGACCGCTCGGGCCGGTTCGGCGGTAGACAACGGTTGTTCCCAAGTCTCGCGGTTGTGGCCTGCACACGCCCGTGATCGGTGTCTTCCGCCCGACGTGTCCTACGCCACCCGTTACGCGTGGTTCGGCGCGGCTGTCGAATCTTTTTCCCGCCGGCATGGCCGGCCGGGATTCGGGGCCGTCCGTGGCGGGCGCTTCCGGACGGCCCCGCGGGGCTTCGGGACGGTTCCGCGGGGCTTCGGGACGGTTCCGCGGAAGGGCCCGCCGGTGTCTTCCGGGCGCCGCTTACGGTGTCCGGGCGTTCGGGATCGGCCTTCCGGGCGCCGTAAGCGGTGCCCGGCGTTCGGTCGGCATAGTGGGTCGCGGGCCGTCCAGGTGGGCCGGTCGCCGCTGACGGGAGATTGTTCTGTGATCCACGCGCATCTTGGCCGTACCGGAGTGCGGGTGTCCCGGCTGTGTCTGGACGTGATGAATGCCGGACCATCGGTGGGCACGGATGCCCCCGGCGCAGTCATGGACCGGGCACTGGACGCCGGTATCACTTTTTTCAGCACCTTCCTCGACACCGCGGACGCCCATGGGTGGTCCGCCCATGCCACCGGGCGCACCGACGCGGGCGCTGCCGAGCACGCTGTCGGCGACTGGCTGTGGAGGAGCCGTGGGCGCCGGGACCAGGTCGTGCTGGCGACCGGGCTGCCCGGGGGTGACGGGAAGCTGTCCGGGCCCGAGATCCGGCGGCGTTGCGAGGAGTCGTTGCGCCGGCTGCGCACCGACCATATCGATCTTCTCCAGGTGCCCGCGCTGGCCCGGGACACCCCGTGGGAGGAGATCTGGCAGGCCACGGGCATGCTGGCCACCCAGGGGAAGATCGTCTATGTCGGTTCGTCCGGCCTGGCAGGCTGGGAGATCGCGGCGGGCAACGAGGCCGCGATGCGGCGGCGGTCCCTCGGCCTTGTCAGCGACCGGTGCGGCTACAGCGTGCTGGAGCGCGCGGCCGAGACAGAGGTACTGCCGGTCTGCCAGTCCTACGGTGTGGGCGTGATCGGGCACAGCCCGCTGCTGGACGCGCTGCTCGACAGCGTTTCAGCGCACGCGCCGGCACAGGTGCCGGATCAGCGGCGGGCGGCACAGCGGCTGGAGCGGCACCGGCCGCGGTTCGAGGCGTTCGTGGCCCTGTGCGGGTCGTTCGGCGAACGGCCCGCGGACGTGGCGCTCGCCTGGCTGCTCGCCCAGCCGGGGCTGACCGCGGCGACCATCCGCCCCCGCGGCGTCGACGAGCTGACCGCGGCGCTGCGGGCACTGGAGATCGCTCTCGGTGAACGGGAACTGGACGCACTGGACGGGATCGCTCCCGGGCCGGCCGTCGCCGTGGCCGAAACATGATCGTGCCGCCGGCCGCTCAGCCCACCGGGTGGGTCAGCCCGCCAGCGGCCAGGTGGCCGTCGTCGCGTACGGGGGGCCGGGCGGCGATCCGCTACTCATGAGGGCGAACCCGGTCGCCGTCCACGGCCGGGCGCTGACCCCGGCGAGGCTGTCGGCCAGCACCGCCAGATCCGGTTGACCGGCCGGTGCCGGCGTGCCGGCGTACCGGCCCCGCCGGTGCGGAGAGGGCCGGTGCGGGGAGGGCCGGTGGGTCGCGAGCGTGAGGTGCCCCCGCCACTCGCGGGGGTCCAGGC